>SFIW01000001.1 GCA_004556055.1 Planctomycetaceae bacterium | reverse complement strand
AGCGCAATATCCGCCGCCAACCCCACCGTCGCGCCGATCGTCGCCCCTAGAGACGCGCCTCTCTTGAGACGCTCGCTGCGATCCTCCTCTTCCTTCGTCTCCTCTTCCACCTGCAACAGCTCACGGTTTAACACGCTCGGTCTGAATCCCCACGTCTTGAGAAGTTCCGACTGCGCCTTCAACTCACGGCGCATCACGCTTTCCGTCAATCGCCCTTGAAGCTGCTTGAGAAGACCTTGGAGCTGCGAAGAGTCGACGTTCGACGCCTCGTAACGACACGTCGCCACGTCTAAAAGCAATTCCGCAATGATCCGACGCGACTCTTCAAGTCGACGTCGTTCTCGAGCTTTGCGATCCTCTAACTCCATTCGTAAAACGCGGCGCGTCAAAGGATCGCGCGACAAAGCGACGAGCTTTTCAAAGAGCGCTACCTCGTCCGAAAAAACGCGACGGTGCGCGTCGTAACACTGAACCAGGAAAAATCTCTTCTGAAAGAGCGTCGCGTCCCATTCTTTCCGAAAATCGGCGCTCGTTCCCCCTGCGTCCCCTTGGACTCCTAAATTGTTATACGCGACAAGCGTCGGCTTACCGATATGCTGTAAGAGTGTAATTGTCGATTTCAAAAGGGAACGTCGGGGATCTTCCGCTATGTTCGCGACAAACAAGACCACGTCGCACTTCTCGATCTCTCGCCACGCCCGAAGATCGTGACGAAAATCTTCGTCCTCCGTCGGAATCGCCGCTAGAATATCGGAAAGCGTATACTCACCGTCCTGATCTTGCGCCAGAGAATTCTCCGTCACATTCTCCAGAATCTCGCTCGACGTCTGAAAACCAGGCGTGTCAATCAATTGCAGAATCTCCGCGGCTCCTCGACAAAAAACGCGTTGCATCTCCGCGCGTATCGTCGTCCCCGTATACGCGTTCACGCACCCGAACTCAGGATCGTTCGTCAATGTTCGGAGAATCGACGTTTTACCCTCGTTGGTCGGTCCGACGATCGCCACCACAAGGGGTGTGACTCGATTTAACTCGTCTTGCGTTAAATAGGATTCGTTGCCTTCCATTCTCACACTCCGAACAATCCTTATACCTTTGGAGTCGCTAATAAAATCTCGCGCGCGGCGGAAATCGCGCTCTTAATCTCTTCGAGGGTGGAAAGGGACGAGCTTTCCAGAGGCTCCATGATAAGAGCCGCCCTCTCGGAGATCTGCGCTTCGTCAAATCCCTGTAGCTCCAGAACCACGCTCCACGCCGTCGTCGCTCGCGCCAACGCGCTAACGGACTCCGTATTCGTCTCCTCTAGGCGTTCCTCGGGCGTCGCCCCCTCCGTTTCAGTTCCGTTCGCGCGAAGCTTTGCGGCAATTTTACTCCCAACATGACGCAGCGCTTCAGGAGCCATCGACCCCAAAACGCCCGTAACCATACCCGACGCGAGAGAAGTTGGAAGAACGCCCCCAAGCGCTCCGATGGACGAAAGGATTGTCGTCGCGGTGACCGCGCCCCCCAGAAGAGGAGACAACGCGACGACGCACGGCGCCGCCACGCCCAAGGTCGCCGCGGCGAGCCCGCATTTCGGACTCAACTTCCCCGTGAAAGACCGGAAACGATCCCCCAGCCGACACGCGTACAACAGACGTTCTCCCAGATAGTCGGGAGAGAGACCCAGTTTTTCCGCCTGCGAAACGAAGCTCTTCCCCGCTTCGCTTGAAATGTTGCGCGCGCCCTCGGCGAGACTCTTCCAAAGCGTTCCGCCGTCGACGTTCTCTTTCGCCAAAAGTCGCGTCGTACGAGCCGTCTCTTCTCGATAAATGGAAAAGATCTCCGCGCAGAGAACGCTCGCGCGAAGACGCGTCGACTCCTCGTTCAAACCCTCTTCGTCTCCCTCTGAGAAAATCTCGCGACAAGCGTTCTCGATGCGTTCAGTCGCCGCGTCCCATTTCTCCAGCGTTCGTTTTCCATCGGACGCTGATGTTTCTTCCGCGCCTTCCAAGATTCTCTCAAGGCGCTGACGCTCCTCGGGCAAATCGAGTTCGGAGTCGTAGGAAAAAACGGGTTCTATGTCTCGTCCCGACGTCTCCTTAATCGCCGCAATCGTCTTAGTCCAATCTTCAAGACGTTGAGAAATCGCCGACGGTGAAGTAGCAAAACGTTTTCTCATCCGTTCGCCCCCAGACGCCACTAAGACAATACGCGCGGAGGTCAGTTTCGGGAAGAGATCGTCGCGGAGAAAACGAACAAAATGTCTCGCGGGAGAAAGACCCACGTCGACGCCGATCACGCATAGATCAATTTCCGTTCCGACGGAGTCAAGAAGCGCTTTCAGGCTACGTTTCAGCGCGGGCTCGCTCGCTATGTCGCCGAAAAGACGGGAGGCGTCGCGGCAATGCAGGAGTTTTCCGAAGAGCTCGGGGGAAATCGTGGAGTCGTAGGAAAATGCGAGTTTGGAAGATTCCTTCTCGGGCGCGCCGAAAGCGGTCGACAGTTTTACTAGCGCGCTTTGAAGGCGACTTTGAGTCTCCTCTTGACGCAAGACGTCGACGGGCGGCGTTGACTCTACAACGTCGGCGGATTCTTCGGAAACGTCGTTGGAGATCGGCTCCTCCGTCTCTTCTTGATCGCCGACGCGCGTTGCGCTTTCATTATCGACGCAAAGAACAGGTTCCGGCGTCGCGTCTTGAAGAACTTCCTCTTCCGCCGCTCCTTCTTTCGAATCGTCGTGGATTTCCGTCAAAATAGACTTCGTCCCGTCCCCGTCGTCAAGCGCCGGAAGGGACGCTTGCATTGGACGCGTCGCGGACGTGAAAGCGGAATTCTCTTTTTGGGGCTCGACAGGCGCAACTTGAGGGAGCTCCTTCGCTTGTTCCGCCTCCGTTTTCTCCTCTTCAATCAACGCTGGACGATTATCGCTATCAGGCTCCGGCGTCGTCTTTATGGAAGCGACAACCTCCTCGATCTTGGGTTGAGACTTCCAGATCGGGCGCGAAGGCTCCGCAATCGGCGCCTTTTCTTCCTCGACGCCTTCAATGGCGGCCAAGGTTGCGTCGTCTTTTCGTTCCGCAGCGAGAGTCGTCGTTGAATAATCTTCCGCCTCCGCCAAAATCTCTCGAAAATATGACTCGCGGAAATCGGGACGATAATCGTTCAGCGCCTTTTTGTAGAGGTAATAGTACAAGAGAGCGAAAAGAACGCGCGGGACAACGCACCAAATAAAGACAAGAGACAGCAAAAAATACGACCAGCGTGATCGCGTCGCCGCAGCGGTCTGACGCGTAGCGACGGATTCGTCAACCGGCGCGTTCTTCCCTCCAACGCCGACTTTATGCTTCGACGCGTTAAGATCGTCTGAAAAAAGCGCCTCGACGTCGACGGCAGAGGGTACGCGCCCCCCTAGCGCGGCTATTGGCGCGCCAAGGAAGTCGACTCCCGCTTTAACTACCCTCTCGTCTTCAAGAGAAGTGTGCCAACAGTAATCATAACGGTTCCCCTGCATTCGCGCCGCAAGGATCACAAGAACGCACAGGGAGCAAGACGCCCAAAACGAATGAGTTAAAACGCAACTCCAACGTCCCGCAACTTGCGCCCGTGAAAAGAGCATATTCCAAAATAACGCCCCTCCCTCGCGAAGACGTCGTCCCGCCTCTTCTTCCCTTTGGACGCTTTCTGGATCGTCCAAACGCGCGCGGCGCGCGGCTCCGCTGTGTTTATGCCAGCCGAATCGTTCCCGAAATCGCGCGCCGAAAAAAGAAGACGTCATCGGAATCACATGATGAAAAACCCAAATTGCGACCCGGCCAACAAGACCCGAAAGTAGAATCGCAACCCTTTCGCCCCATGTGGCCGAACGCCCTCTCCCCAAAAGTCGCCTGCAAGCAAGGGAAATCAGCAAGATTACAAGAAAAACCAAGGCGCACGACAAAAAGAAGAGCTGCGTTAAAAGAAAGAAGAGAAAGGGACCGGCAAGGTTGACTCCGTTCCCAAGGATCGTCTCAACGCGCGCGAAGGGAAAAGCTAAAGCTCCCAACGCTATTGTGAAAAAGAATGTCCCGCGACAAATCCACCCGGCGCGCTCGACCCAAGACCGCGCTGAGATTCCAAGCGCGTTAAGAGCCGATTCGGCTCGAACGCTCAAAAACGACGTCGGATCGACAAAACGCCCTTCTGAATCGCGTTCGCTTGAGACGTCTGTCGTCTCGGGCAGACGAAACAGACGATTTTCTTCGCACTCGCGCGCCCATTGAATCATAAGCCAATCGTAGATTGTCGTCTTGGTCTGTCTCGTTTTTCGTTCTTTCACTATTCTTTTCCCCGTGCGAAAATTCACTACCAAAAGACGACCGATTCAACGCCCTGTCGCGATACCCCTAAACGCTAAATATATCCCCAGAGCCGTTCTTTTCAAGTCGTTCCCTCCGCGCCTGGCAAATCGACAACGGCTGCCGTCGCCGTTCGATCTGAAAGGTTGGGACGAAATATCGTCAATATAATCAGCGGGAGATACCACGCCATATACAATCCCCCCTGACGCCCCATCCAGAATTGCGCGCCAAGCATTAACGCAGCGGACAAGGACATGAGCGAACCAAGCGTTTTCTGCTGAATAAGAAGAGAGTAACCAAAACAAAATACCCCAAAAAGGGATATGATCGGAATCCTGTAAAATCGCGGTAAATACTCCCATATACCGTCGGCGTCCGCCAAAAAAATCGAATGCCAACCGTAAGTCAACGCCAAAGACTCTCCAAAACTGACGCCTTCCACCGGATAAAGGAGAAGTCCGACAGACAACGTGAGAATCACCGCGCTACTTCCCGTAAGGAAACGTCCCAATCCCTTTCGCCAATAATACCCGATCCATAATGGGAAGAGAAAAAAAGGATAAAAGACCAGGACGCCCGCGGCTCCGAGCGCGGAGCCTGAAAGGAAGGGACGGCGATAGAGGAGGATCGCTAAGAGGAGCAAAAGCGCGGGGACAATATGATCGAGACGACCGGTAAACTGATTGATATAGGGGTGGAGAAGGTATAGGAGCGCCGCGGCAAGCCCCGCTTGAAGGGAACCAAAATGAACATGACCGATCAAGACGATCGTCGCAATGATCCCAAGTTGCAAAAAGATCACGCAAAGAACAAGGAGCAATCCCTCTTGAGAAAGGGGCTGCCAGCGGAAGGTGGCGGAATCGCCCGCTTTGATCCGTTCCGAACCGAGCTCTTCCTCAGTCTCTAAATTTGAAGAACGGCCCCCTTCGACGCCGATTTGCGGCGTTCGAATCCCCGACGATCGAGAAAAAACGTCGTCTGTCTCCTCGTCTCCCATGCGCGTCGCTTGCGGCGTCGTTTCCGCCGTCGGGATTGACGCCGCAGGTTCCACTCCGTTCAAACCTTGCGGTCTGTAATCGTCCGAATCGAATTGCGAGTCTTCTAGCTCCGAACGATTCAGATCGTAAAAGCTCTCCTCCGAAGCGCCCGACGCCCAACGCACCGCGCGAGCCGCGGGTCTCTTTTTCTCCCGTTCTGAACCGACGCGGATCGTAAAACCGAAAAGATTCAGTTCGTCTTCCGATTGTTTGCGAATCAACGCCTCGGTAACGGCGCGTTTCCACGCGGTTTGCGACGGTGAAAAGAAACGGTTTACGTCTTGGGTCGCTTGAAGAAACGGCGGATAGCCGGGCCAGACCGTTTTCTTGGTCTCTTCGTGACGCGACTCTTCTGACGCGGCAAGGATCTGCTCCAAACGCCAGGCGCGCGGAGATTCGCAAGCGTCGCCTCGATTTAGGAAAAGGTTCGGAATCAAAAACGCGCAAGACGCCACGCACGAAAACGCCAATCCTTCAAAATTTAAGTTCGGAGAAAGGATCGGACGTCGACAAAAGAAAACGTCAAGCGTCAATCGAACAAAAATGAACGCTCCGACGACAAAAAGCCATAGATAACCCTGGAGCGCCGATCCCATCGCGACATAAACTAAACCTGGAGTCAGCGCTATCAAGCCTAAAACGTCGAGGTTTCTGACGCTTGCTAGTCGATTAAAGCGAAAAAAAAGCGCAATGATCAGAATCGAAGAAAGATAAAACCATGACGTCGGCAGCATTTCGTACTGAAAGAGCGACGTAGGCATCGCTGAACTCCTCGTTGCTATAAAGCCTGACGCGGCCCTGCGGTTCGATACGCCGCATGAGCCGCACGAATCTCTCTCATATCAATCCGTCTTAACGCGCCAACGAAGATATTCTTCCATAAAAGGCTGAACGCCTCCGTCAAGAACTTCGTGAAAATTACCGACGGAATAACCCGTGCGCGAATCCTTCACGCGTTGATCTGGATGTAAGAAATAGTTTCGTATCTGAGAACCAAACCCAACCTTCGAAAGATTCTTATATTTCTCGGACATCTGCTGTTCGCGTTTTTCTTCCTCGCGCTGAAGCAAACGCGCCCTAAGCATCTTCCACGCCGTCGCGCGGTTTTTATGCTGGCTCCGCTCGTTTTGGCACTGAACTACCGTATTCGTCGGTATATGCGTCAAGCGAATCGCGCTCGACGTCTTATTAACGTGCTGACCGCCGGCTCCGCTCGAACGGAATACGTCTTCGCGAACGTCTTCAGGATTGATATCCACGTGGATCGAATCGTCGACGTCTGGGTTGACGTCGACTGCGGCAAAGCTCGTCTGCCTCTTTCCTTCCGAGTTGAAAGGACTTATTCGGACAAGACGATGCGTCCCAATCTCGCTCTTTAAGTATCCGTAAGCCATCGGCCCGCGCACCATCAACGACGCGCTGTTAATACCCGCCTCTTCGTTGTCCTGCCGGTCGAGAAGCTCAACCTGATAACCGCGCGATTGCGCCCAGTTGATATACATGCGCAAAAGCATCTCCGCCCAGTCGTTGGCGTCGGTTCCGCCGTCGCGCGCATTGATCGTAAGAATCGCGTCGTTCGCGTCAAAGGGACCGTTCAAAAGCGCGGCCGTCTGTAAATCGCCAAGCGTCTTTTCAATCTCTTGGAGCTTGGCGGGTATTTCCGCCGCAGTTTCCTCGTCCTCGCGTCCCAACTCAAAAAAAACGTCGAGTTCTTCAAGCTCGCTCAGAATCTCGTCCATCGGACGTACCAGCGTCTTCAACGCCTTGATTTTAGCGACGACGCTCTGGGCTTTCTCCTGATCGTCCCAGAAGCCAGGCGCCGTCATCTGCGCGTCTAGCTCTTCAATCTCGTGCTTCTTCGCGTCGTAGTCTAACGAAACTTTCAACTGATCGAGTCCGTTGCGAATCTGTTCGGCTCGGTCTATCTGTTCGCGTTCTACAGGCATAACCTTCTTCTCTCCTGTCTTGCGGAATAGTACGCGCAAGGCTCACTAAGCGCGCGTTTCGTCCTCTTTAACCCTATCATTCTAATTTAAAATATTCGTTAGACAACCCGTGTCAAACAAATACAACCCTACAAAGCGCCTTTTGATAAATTATTTAGTCGGCTCGTTGACCTCGCTAAAATAGATCGCAAAGATTAAAGGGCTTGGCGGCGATATTTACCCTTCCTTCATACTCAGGACTCTGGAATGCGCGTCGCTCAGAATCGGTCGGCGCAAATCCCCAAATTGTTATTCTCGCCGACGGGTAAAGTTTGCAAAGCTTGACAATCTTCCCCGGTAGTCGTCTATCGGAAAGCTCCGCCACGTCGACTATAATGCGCGTTGGTTTCATAGGCAAACAAAGCGGGCGCTCCTCCTTCGTAGAAAACAAGCCGCCTACGGCGCAAAGCGTATCCGGAGGGATCGTCTCTCGACAGAGAGTCGCTATGCTCTCATCGTCGGTCAAAAGCACAATAGATTCTCTCCCCCCTCCCTCTCGCCGTGAAAATATACGAAATTCTGGAAGCGCTGACGTCGGCGTAAGGGGCGATTCCATAAAAAGTCCCTTCCCCTGGAAGAAATTCTCAAATTCCTCTCGTCCAAAAGAACGCCAGTCGTCCACATAAAAGCGTCGCGTCCCGGAAAACAGCTCGCCGTGATAATCTTCTCCTTCACAAAACTTCCCCGCTATGACGACGATCGGCGCAAGAGGGGATATCATTCGGTATCCCTCGACGTCGCTCTGCAAAAATTCATGAGGAAAAGAACGAAATAAAAAGAAAAAATCGACGTTTCGAAGCCCTTTTTCGGGTTGAATCAGACCGCTTGTGACTAAAGTCGCCCCGTGACGGTCGGAAATCGTTTTAATGTCCTTGACGATTTCGGAAAATTCAGCGCGATCGAGTTGCCCGCCCTCATATATAATCATGTCGCTACCAACGTGAAATAAACTATCCAGTGCAAGCGCAAAAAAAATTTAACATGTCAAGATTTTAGCGCCAGAGAGTCATTGTCGCAACTTGGGATTGAGTCGAATAGCTTCTTCTCTAGATATTTCGACCAACTTGATTTGCGGGTAGGTATACCCTCGAATACCTCCGAACCGCTCTAACAACTCGTTGAAACGCCATTGCAAGAATTCGTAGTATCGCGGCTCAGGATCGCTTTGAAGCCATTCCTTACGCAAGCTCTGGCAAATTAAGTTATAGCGCGCTTTGGAACCGTGTTGCCAGTTTCTACCGGGAAAACGTCTGACGTCGCCGTTGAAATCGGCGCTGATATGATAGAGTTCATGGATGAGAGTGTCGATTTTCTCTTCTACGGAAAGATTATGGAACCTCGGCTGAACAATGGTCAGAATGTATTTGAGTTCGGTTTTACCATCCCTCGAAAGGACGCGAGGAGTCTTATAGTAGCGTTCGGAAGTCCCGACGGCGATTACTTTGCCTTGGAGCCGAGCTTTGACGGGTCGGGTAACTCGCGTCGCGAGAGCGCCGTCTTCAAAGCGAAGCGGGGTCATTGACGCCCATCTTCCAAATCGAGAATCTTTATTCTGAGCGTGAGCAAGAGCGAAGCCGACTTCGTCAATCTTAATCGAACGAAAGACGCGAAGCGACAGGCAAAGATTGCCGCAAAGATCTTTGACAGCTTGCAGATAATCAAAATACTTATCGGAAGAAGAAGAATGGCTCATAAAATTTCCCGAGAAGATGTTGAAATAATATCCTAGCGCTCTTGGATCGCCGAGTAAATAAAAAAGACGCCCGAAACGAGCGTCTTTATTAGACCGAAATTTATGGTCGAAGAAATCATTCAACGGTAGGAACGACGGAAGCGGCGACGACATTACGACGATCGTTTTCACCGACGAACTCGATAATCGCCTGCTTACCAGCGTCGCCGAGACGCGGCTTAGCGAGCTTGTAGATACGGGTGTAACCGCCGCAACGTTCGACGTAACGAGGAGCGATACGGTCAAAGAGAAGGGTTACGGCCTCACGATTATTGAGTTTTTCGTAAACGGCGCGACGAGCGGCGACAGCGGGAGCTGAAGCTTTAACCCAAGCTTTCCAACCTTCGCCTTGGCGCCAAGCCTTCCATTCTTCAGTGTTCTTTTCAGCTTTGCAGGCCAATTCCTCAGCCGCTTTGATAGAGGCTTGAGCATGGACAGCTTTCGTAATAAGCTTTTCGATGAAAGGACGAAGTTCCTTGGCTTTGGGAAGAGTCGTAGTGATACGACCAGCAGTTTTCGGAGCCTGTTCTTTCGTATCGAAATCTTCGACGTCGCGTTCCGTGAGGATCAACGAGATCGCGAGATTGCGCAGAAGGGCGCGCTGATGATTAGGATTGCGCCCAAATTTACGTCCAATTCTTCTATGTCGCATTGTATTATCTTATTTTTCTATTTACGGTTGTTTCAGTTGTACTTACCGATTTGAGAACCCTGGGTTCCTGGAACTCTCATTCCAAGACGAAGACCGATCTCGTTAAGCTTCTGCTTGACTTCGTTCAACGAAGTTTCGCCGAAATTACGAAGATCTAGGAGGTCGTCCTCGTTACGACTCACCAATTGGCCAACCGTAGTGATATTCTCATTTTCGAGGCAGTTCGAAGCACGAACGGAAAGTTTTAAATCGGAAAGCGTCATCGCGAGCTTTTGCTCAAGCGCTGGATCAACTCCGTCGACAATAGAAGACTTCGGACGGCAGAAAACGTCGCCCTCAGGTCTATCGTATTGAATAAACGGATTGAGATGTTTACGAAGAATCTTCGCCGCCTCAACCAAAGCCATTTCCGGAGTTATCGATCCGTCAGTCGTAATCTCGAGGTTTAAACGTTCATAGTTCGTCTTTTGACCTACGCGCGTCTCTTGAACGTCGTACTTAACTTTAACGACAGGACTGAAGGATGCGTCAATCGGAATATAACCTGATTCTGTATTGCGATCGCGACCAGAAGTCATAGCTCCTACCGGAACATAACCCCTTCCGTTTTCAACGACAAGTTCAAGTTCGAACTCTACGTCTTGAGTCAAGGTCGCAATCAAAAGATCAGGGTTGATGATTTCAACATGACTCTGATCTGAAACTACGTCATGCCCGGTCACTTCGCCCGGACCAGTCTTCACGATACGAATGACGCTCGGACCTTCGTTGTGAGAACGCACTATGAGCGATTTCACATTCAAAACGATTTCCGTAACGTCTTCTACGACGCCCTCGAGAGAAGTGAATTCAAGCTGAGCTCCTCGAAGTTTAATCTTCGTGACCGCGCTTCCTTCTAGACTGGAAAGAAGCGCCCTGCGCAAGCTGTTGCCGACAGTGATGCCGAAACCGCGTTCAAACGGCTCGCAGGTGAAACGCCCAAAAGTTGGCGTCGCTTGCTCGCATTTCACTTTGCTGGGAAGCTCAAGTCCCCTCCATCTGATTCTCATGTTACAGTCCGCTCCAGTGTTAATGACGTGTTAAACAAAGATATGACCCTCTCTCTTCTCGCGCATACCCCAATAAGAATAGACGCAAAAAGAGCGCGTATGCAAACGAAGAAACTCAGAGTCTCTCCGTTGCAAACGCCGCTATATGGATCATTTCGAGCAAAGTTCGACGATAAGTTGCGGATTGACGGGCAAGGAGACGTCGTCGAAGAGCGGGTAACGAAGAACGACGCCGCTAGGAACGTCGCCGTCGTTACGGACGAGATAATCGGGAGTCTGGCGAGCGCCAAGGTTCTCGAGAGAGAACTTCGCAATCCCCATGGGGCCCTGACGCTTCGACTTTTCGCCTTCTCGCTTGTAAACCTTGATAGCGATGGAATCGCCCGGACGAGTCAGATAACTCGCTACGTCAAGACGACGTCCATTCACGCAAATATGACCGTGCGCAATCAACTGACGAGCCTGGCTGCGAGACGTCGCAAAGCCAAGACGGTACACTACGTTGTCAAGACGTCTTTCGAGAAGAGACATCAAGACCAAACCCGTATTACCTTTTGAACGTTCGGCCATTTGATAATACTTACGGAATTGCGTTTCAAGCACGCCATAGAAGGTCTTGACCTTCTGCTTTTCACGAAGCTGTTCGCCATATTCCGTCATTTTTCCACGTTTGAAACCATGCATTCCAGGAGGAAGAGGTTTTTTGTTCGCGCCAGCTTTTTCAAAGGGGCACATCGGAGAATCGCAACGAGTTCCCTTCAGGAAGAGCTTTACGCCTTCACGACGGCATCTTTTGCAGACGGGTCCTAAAGTTCGAGCCATTATTTTGCTCCAATATTTTAAAATTCGATATTTGTTTTCTAAAAGTGCGTCAATTTGATCTTCTTTGGACTGCCGTTACCTAATAAACAAAGCGCGTCCAAAAGAATAAGATCAGACACGGCGACGCTTCGGAGGACGACAACCGTTATGGGGCAACGGGCTCACGTCTTCTAACGTTTTGACAGTGAGGCCAGACTGCGCGATAGCCGTAATAGCCAAATCGCGACCGCTTCCGGGGCCCTTTACGCGAACGTCAACCTCTTTCATACCGAACTTTTTAGCTTTATCAGCCGCCTGCTGCGCAGCCATTTGTCCAGCAAAAGCCGTAGATTTACGGCTACCTTTGAAACCGCAAGTACCGGCGGTCGCCCAACAAAGGGTGTCGCCTTTCATGTCGGTGATCGTCACAATCGTATTATTGTACGTGACTTTGATGTGTACGATCCCGCTCGCAACGCTTCTCTTGATCTTACGTTTCTTAGAAACCTTAGCCACAGTATTATCTCCAGACTTTTATTCCGTATCTAACTGAACGGAATATTTGATTCTTAGTCTAATAAATTCCAATACCTTCTTTCCGTCTCGTCGCAACTTTCCTATAAATAAGAAAATCATTAAACGCCGAGACGAATAACCGACAAGGAAAAATTATCGATCCTTGACGCCCTTCTTTCCGGCAACGGTCTTCTTGGGTCCCTTACGGGTACGAGCATTGGTTTTTGTTCGTTGACCACGAACGGGGAGGCCCTTACGGTGGCGAATACCGCGATAACACTTAATGGCATTAAGACGGGCAATATTTTGCTGAACTTGGCGACGAAGTTGACCTTCGACAACATATTCGTTATCGAGAAGAGCGGCCAATCTCGCAATTTCGTCCTCTTTGAGCTCCTTCGCTCGCGCCGTAGGATCAACCCCAGCTTTCAAACAAAGTTCGCTCGCGATCTTGGGTCCAACGCCGTAAAGATACGTTAGAGCGACCACGGTCGGACGATCGTTTGGAATATCAACGCCCAATAAACGAGGCATTTAACTTCTCCTAATTACTTAATACTCGAACGCATGTTCGACTTCCAGCGCGCCGTAGACGTTTAAAACATTACCCGATCGTCGTCTTCCGTCTACTGTGGCTACGCCTCTCTCACGCTCAGCCTTGTCGTTGCTTGTGTCGTGGATTAACACAAATAACGTAGACCTTGCCCTTACGCTTAACGATTTTGCAGTTCTCGCAAATTCGTTTAACACTAGCTTGAACTTTCATTATTTCGTTCCTTACTAAAAACGAGCCAAGCGGGCGACGCACAATTGAACGTCTCCCGCAACTAGCCGAATTGTAGTTTATTCTAAGGGATAAACAGATATAATCAAGTGGACAAATGGATTTTTTCTCTTTTCTTGACCCTGCTCTCTTTCCCTTCCATTGGAACGACTACTTGTTTTCTCGATAACGTCGGAAAAACTCGTCTACTTGCTCTTGTTCTTCTTGCGTTTGCGGAGGCCCCGTTAAAACAAGCGGACCTGTTTTAAGAATTCCGATCGTGTGTTCTTCGTGCGCGCTCAAACGTCCGTCAACCGTGACGATCGTCCAATAATCGTTCAGCTGTCTAACTCGTTTGCCCCCGGCGTTCACCATCGGTTCGACCGCTATGACTAAACCAGGTTTAATCTGAAAGTCCTCATGCTTGACGAATTCGCTGTAGACAAAGTTAGGCACCTGCGGCGCTTCATGCATCGTTCTGCCTATACCATGCCCAACGAAAGATTCCACTACCGAATATCCGTGCCCCCGGACAAATTTCTCCATATCGCGAGCTACTTCGCTCCAATATCTCGCCGTCTCGAGGCGCTTGATCGCGAGGTTGAGAACGTCGCGCGTACACTTCACCAAGTCTTCCGCCTCTTTTGACACGTTCCCTACAAGACTTGAGTACGCGGCGTCGCCACACCACCCGTCAATCTTACATCCAAGGTCGACGCTCACAAGATCGCCGTCTTTGATCACGCGGTCGCCAGGGATCCCGTGAACAACTTGTTCGTTGATTGAGACGCACGTAACGGCCGGGAATGGGACGCGTCCGGGAACGCCTTTGAACATCCCAACCGCATAATTGCGCGTGAAAAGATTTTCTACTTCCCTGTCCAATTCAGCGGTCGTCATACCGGGGCGAATAATTTGGCGCACCAGTTCGTGAGCGGACCAGGTGAGGAGCCCAGCTTTCCTCATCTTCCAAATATCTTTTTCTGTCTTAAGCGAGAGCATATATTTACCCTTCATTTTGTATTATCATGACGATACGTTTTTCGTCTCGAATTCAAAAAAAACCGGGACTACAGTCCCGGTCGACGCTTAAGTAAAAGAGATTATTTATATTCGTCTAGAACTTTTTGGATACGAGCGTAAATTTCGTCGATAGTACCAAGACCGTCGATCTTTCTCAAGATACCGGCTTTGCTATAATATCCGACCAAAGGTTCCGTTTGATTGTGATAGGCGACAAGTCTCTGTTTGATAACGTCAGGATTGTCGTCGGCGCGACCGCGAGACGCTAGACGCTTATACAATTCCTCTTCAGGAACGGCCAACTCAAGAACAACGTCGAGAGGGGCGTTCTTTTCCGCTAAGATTTTATCGAGGGCTTCAGCTTGAGCGATAGTGCGCGGAAAACCGTCGAGTAGACAGCCGTCTTTCGCTTCTTCAAGCCTTTCGACTACGACGCCAATGACAACTTCATCTGGAACCAACGCGCCGGCTTTCATATATTTGTCGGCTTCGATTCCAATAGGAGACTGCGCCTTCACGGCGGCTCGCAGAGCGTCGCCGGTCGAAAGGTGAAATAAACCATAATCGCGAACGATATTTTCAGCCTGCGTTCCTTTACCAGCTCCTGGAGGACCTACAAAAACTACTCGCATATTGAATCCTTTAACTGATCGACAAATCGATCTGAATGGGCCTCAAATAAATTACAAAAAGGCGTCCAACGTAAAAAACGTTCAACGCCGTTTCCTAGATTTAACAAAGTTTATAGGTAATTATTTTTCGAGAAGACTCTTGTAATTACGCATGATCAAGTGCGCGTCGATCTTATCAACGAGGTCGAGAACAACGCTAACGGCGATTAATAAACTCGTGCCGCCGAAGAAACTCGCTAGACTATAGCCGACGTGAAGCGAATTCGTAATAAGCGTCGGAACGATCGCTATGATCGCAAGGAAAGAAGCGCCAACATACGTGATACGCAACATCACCTTTTCGAGATAATTGGAGGTGCTGCTACCGGGACGATAACCTTGGATAAAGGTACCGCTTCGCTTGAGATTGTCAGCCATATCCTTGGGATTGAACGTAACCGCCGTCCAGAAGTAGCAGAAGAAGTAAATAAGCGCAACGTCAAGAATTACGTACGTGAAAGACTGACTTCCGCTGAAAATCTCGTAACCGCCTCGTACGAAGGAAATCCAGAACGAAGAGGAATCAGACGCAAGATTTGAATTCAAATAGGCGAAAAGGAATTGGGGGAACAGCAAAAGGCTGCTCGCAAAGATGATCGGCATAACGCCAGCCTGGTTGACGCGAAGCGGAAGATATTGACGGCTTCCGCCATAAACCTGACGACCTCTAACATGTTTCGCGCTTTGAGTAGGAATTCGGCGCTGTCCCTTCGTAACGAAGACGACGGCTAGTACAACTAGGAAGAATAGAGCGACAAGGAAGCACAACGTTTCAACGCCGAAAGCGCCGCCAAGCTTGAGACCGCCGTCGCTGGCCGCGGCAACCCACAATTCCATAATGGCGCCCGGCGCTCGTGCGAGAATACCGGCCATAATCAACAAACTGATACCATTGCCTATGCCATATTCGTCTATCTGTTCGCCGAGCCACATAAGAAACGCCGTCCCGGTCGTCATAATAAGAATCGCCAACCAGTACCAAGCGAAAGTCAAGTGACCGTTCTCAGAAACGCAACTGCTCAAAAACATTTGTTGATAACCGTTCGAAGCGACTTGCTGAGCCGCTTGAGCGTTAAGCATCGACAGATATGCCATCGATTGAATGATGCATATGACAATAGTTGCATATCTAGTGTATTCGTTAATCTTCTTGCGCCCGCTTTCACCCTCTTTCTGGAGTTTTTCAAGAGGCTCATAGACGGTCGCGAGAAGTTGGAATATAATAGACGCCGAAATATATGGCATGATCCCCAGACCAAAAATAGTCATTTGATCCAACTGCGTCCCGGAAAAAACAGCTACTTGGTTAAGAAGATCGCCAAAGCCGTTCGCTCCGCCAAAAGCAGATACCATATTACTATCGACCATTGGAAGGAAGATATTCCAACCAAGACGATAGATAGCGATAAGGCCGATCGTCAGCATTATCTTTTTTCTCAATTCAGCGATTGAGAACATTGTCCGAATTTTATCTATCATCGAAACCTCGATTAAAATGTTGCGCTTTTACGATGCGCTACGCGACGTACGTCAAACGAACGTAAGCACGATCGCAGACCATTCGTATCAACGCGACTAATCCGAAACTCCGTTTCGGAGAAAACATATCGCAAGACGCTGAAAATCCTTAACGGCTCGCTACACCAAGCGACGTTTGAATGCAGGAAAGGAGGCGGCTTGTCGACCTCTAAGGACAACCATGATAGCTACGCTACCGGCGTCAATCCACAAATACTAGATAATGATTTTAATATTTATTTAGAAATCAACAAGGCTTAACGACCTAAATTAACGAATTAATAAAAAAAAACGTCCAACATCGTTGGACGTTCTTCTTAGTTTGAAATCACTTCTTTGACTTCATCTTATTCTTAACGACGGGTTTCTTTCCAGGAAGAATTTCGATCGCGCCGCCTGCTTTTTCGACTGCGGCTTTCGCGCCTTCGGAAACTCGATGAACCTTGAACTTATAAGCCGCATTGAGTTCGTCGGAACCGATTAACTTCACAAAGGACTTAGCGCTCTTGATCAATCCTCTAGTCTCGAGAACTTCTGGGGTAACTTCGACAGAGGGATCGATTTTGCGTAAAATCGACTTGAGGGATACGCTTTCAACAACGTCGGCGAAGACTTTGTTATTGAATCCGCGCTTCGGGATACGGCGAGAAAGGGGATTCTGACCGCCTTCAAACAAAGGCGAAACAGAAGAACCAGCGCGGGAACGTTGACCGTTGGAACCACGACCAGCAGTCTTACCATTTCCGGATCCAGGACCGCGACCAACTCGGTCTTTACGAACGTTTTTATTAACGCCCGTGTTAACTGTATTGATATTCATTAGAGTTTCACTCCCCGCAAATTCTCAATTTGTTCCTTAGAACGAAGATTATTAAGAGCGACGATAGTCGCTTTAACAAGGTTCGTAGAATTCGCGCTTCCATAAGATTTCGTCAGAATGTCTTTGATTCCGGCGGCTTCGCATACGGCGCGAACAGCGGCGCCGGCGATTACGCCTGTACCAGGTCGCGCAGGGATCAACTTCACAGAAGAAGAACCGAAAGAGCCTTCGACCGCATGAGGAATGGTATTGTTATCGAGGCAGACGGAGGCCAACTTTCGAACGCCGTCCTGAACCGCTTTATTGACTGCGGGAGGCACTTCATTCGCTGTTCCATACCCCCAAGCGACTTTGCCTTTTTCGTCGCCAACGACGACTAATGCGGTGAAAGTAAATCGACGACCGCCTTTAACAGTCGCTGAGCATCGACGAATCTTTACGACCTTATCGATGATTTCGCCGTTTTCACGTGTATTATCGGACATTTTATTTATATCCTATTCGGGATTGTTTCTATCGATTCAACGATCTTTTGTCAAGGGACAAATTTTCGTCTGCCTATCGCTCATTCTTGTTCAGAGTTACCGCCAATATTAAGACCAGCTTCACGAGCGGCGTCGGCAAGGGCGGCTACGCGACCATGGTACTTGTAACCTTTACGGTCGAAAGCAACGGCAGTAACGCCTGCGGCCAACGCTCTTTCAGCAATCAGCTTGCCAATGACAGACGCAGCGGCAACGTTTCCACCGTTGGCGTTAGAGGAGCGGAAATCTTTTTCGTAGGTGCTGGCGCTTGCAATAGTCTTGCCGCACGAATCGTCAACGACTTGAGCGCTGATGTGTCGAGAACTACGAAAAACGCACAATCTCGGGCGAGTGCTAACTCTTTTAACCGCATTAGAGACTCGGAATTTGCGAGTCTGGCGTTGTTTATTGAGACGAAGTTGTTTTTTCATATTCTTACCGGATGTTAAATGTTAATCTTTCAGTTGCGTCGACTTGCTATACGCTTAGCGTAAGTGAAACCAGATCGACTATCTGAAATAGTTGTTGAATACTATTTCTTACCGGCCGTCTTATTTTCCTTACGACGGATGGCTTCGCCTTCATACTTGATACCCTTACCTTTATAGGGTTCAGCAGGACGAACAGCTCTCACGTCGGCGGCAAATTGACCGACCATCTGCTTATCGCAGCCAGAGACGACAACGTGCAACTGGTCGGGACAAACGACCTTGACGCCAGCGGGGATGTTGAGTCGAATTTCATTAGCGAAACCGGCTCGAACCTCGAGGTTTTGGCCGCTTACGGCAGCCAGATAACCCGTGCCGACAATCTCGAGCTTTTTCTCATATCCGGCAGAAACGCCGATAACCATGTTCTGAACAAGAGCTCTCGTCAGACCATGCATGGCGTTGGCAACGCGCGTATCGTACAACTGCTCTACGATAATGGACTTTGAATCTTCGGACAATTTCAAAGCCACTTCGGGACGGAAGGTCTGAGAAAGTTCGCCCTTAGCCCCTTTGACCGTGAGCTCGCGATCGTTCTTAATATCGACGGTGACTCCGTCGGGAAGAACGACCGGTTTTTTACCAATTCGTGACATAATTAAATTCCTAAGGCTGAAATGTGTAGCTTTAAAGCAATCTTTATTCCAGACGTTTAGCGCCTACCGTACAGGACTTGACGAATCTTAATTCGTCGGTCGGCGCATCGACGCGCATACCGCCCCTCGCCCCTGAAATGCCTGTAAAAAATACTGGACTATGAATTATCCGGGAACCGGGCGCGTCTTTCGAAACGCGCGACGTTATATCTGTTATGAAATAAAACGCTCGTCATCGACGTTCAATTTCATAATACGCATAAGTTTCATTTTACGCGCAACAAATATTTGTCAATAAGAAAAGCGCGCTTTTTATTATAAGCGCGCCATTTTTAGATATCACCAGATTTCGCAGATGATTTCACCGCCAACATTTTGCTCTCGCGCTTCGCGATCGCTTATCACTCCCTTATTGGTGCTCAGGACATAAATTCCCAATCCGTTAAGAACGGGCTTGAGATCTTTAGGGCTGGCGTAGCAACGACGACCAGGTTTACTGATCTTGCGGATGGAACGAATTACGCGTTCGCCGCTGTTGCTATACTTGAGTTGAATACGAATCGTGTTCGCGGGAGAACCTTCGACCACCTGGTAGCTCCAGATGTAACCTTCTCTTTTGAGGACGTCGACGACGCCTTCTTTAATTTTGGAGTAAGGAACGTCCAAAATAACTTTTTCGACTTTTATAGCGTTGCGGATACGAGTTAACATATCGGCAATGGGATCGGTCATCATAGCTCTGTTCTCCTTTATTACCAACTCGCCTTTTGAACGCCTGGAATGAGTCCTTGGCTCGCAAGTTTGCGGAAGCAAATTCTGCACAAACCAAACTTGCGATAGACAGCGCGCGGACGACCGCATAGCTTGCAACGATTTTCGCGACGAGTGCTGAACTTCGGCTCTCTATTTCCTTTTGCAATTTTTGATTTACTAGCCATATTAGATCACCCTTAATCAGCTCACTTTTCCGGTGTTGAAAGGCATGCCGAAGGCGCGAAGAAGTTCGCGCGCGTCATCGTCGCTGTCAACATTAGTGACGAACGTGATATTCATACCTTGGGACTTCGTGTATTTGTCAGGATTCAATTCGGGGAAAACGAGTTGTTCCTGCAGACCGAGGTTATAATTTCCACGACGATCAAAACTGTTGGGGTTCAATCCACGGAAGTCGCGAACACGGGGCAAAACAATGGAGATCAGGCGATCCATGAACTCGTACATGCGAGCTCCACGCAAAGTGACTTTGCAACCGATATTCATACCTTCTCGAAGGCGGAAATTCGCAATAGACCTTCTAGCTTTGGTAACGACAGGTTTCTGACCGGTAATGTTTGTAAGAATGTCGAGCGCCTCTTCAAGGTTCTTTTTATCCTTGATGGCTTCTCCAACGCCCATATTAACGACGATCTTCTGGAGCTTCGGAATAGAATGAACATTCGTCTTTCCGAGTCTCTTTTCGAGATCGGCTACGATCTCATTGTTATATTTTTCTTGTAGTCTTGGCGTCATTTAGGATACCTTTAGTTACGTTTCTTGCTATACGGCGCTTCAGGGAGAACTGCGCCGCACTTCTTGCAGACGCGATTCTTTTTCCCTGCTTCATCAAACTTGTAACCAACACGGGTAGGCTTCGAGCAAGTTGGACATACAAGCATTACCTTGGCGACCGGAACGGGCATCATTTTTGAAAGGCGTCCGCCCTGCATGTTACGTTGGGAGCGACGAACGTGGCGCTTAACCTCATTGACGCCTTCGACGGTAACTTTAGAGGCTTCAAGATCGACAGCCGTAACTTTACCCTTCTTTCCGCGATCTTTACCGGAGAGCACGACGACTTCGTCGTTAGTTTTAATACGCATCTCAGACCACCTCTTTAGCAAGGCTAATAATCTTCATGAATCCAAGATCGCGAAGCTCGCGACCAACGGCCCCAAAAATACGGGTGCCGCGAGGATTCTTATCGTTATCGACAAGGACGGCGGCGTTACGATCAAAACGGATATAACTTCCGTCGGGACGACGCGTAGGTTGCTTTGTACGAACAATCACCGCTTTAACTACTTGTCCTTTTTTAATTTGGCTACCGGGGATGACCGACTTTACAGAGCAAACAATAATGTCTCCGAGTCGAGCTGTCCGACGGTGAGTTCCACCTAACACTTTGATGCACTGCAATTCACGAGCGCCAGTGTTGTCGGCGGATTCCAAACGAGTCTGCATTTGAATCATGATTCTTACTCGCTTTCTTAACTTTTATTCTCTGCTTAAACCGCTCTACGATTTTCGCAACCGAGCGATCCGCGTCATTCGCCGATCTTCTCAGCTTTTCTCACGATACTTACCAAATTCCATCTCTTGAGCTTAGACGTCGGACGGCTTTCTTCGATCTCGACAACATCGCCGCAGGAGGATTCGTTATTTTCATCGTGAACATAGCAGACGGTGCGAGTACGAACATATTTACCGTATTTGGGATACTTCTTAATACGGGGAATTTCGACCCGACGAGTCTTACTCATTTTGTCGGTTTTGACAACGCCAACTAACTTCATCTTAGGCATATGTACCTCGCAGTCAATGCGTCTAAAGTCTCACAAAGTGAACTTTGTAGCATTCCTTAGTTTTCTCTTTGAATGGTTTTAATCTGAGCGATCAACTTCTTCGCTTTTCCAACTTCACTCGGAGAATCCAAACGTTCCATATTGGCCTGGATACGAAGCTTGTATAGCTTTTCGATTGTTTCTTTGAGCAAGCTGTTCTGCTGCTCAGCGCTCATTTCTCGAATTTCTTTAGCCTTCATATTTTCAATCCTTAAGGACGACAAGAGCCGTCGTTTGATTATAGGCGGGAGTGAGTCGTCGTCTTTCAACGACGACTCGCGATATTAGCTATCAGATCGCCTTGCGACGAATCAAACGGCATTTAACAGGCATCTTGTGTGCCAAACGGTTAAAGCAGAGCTTAGCGGTTTCTTCAGGAACGCCGCCGACTTCGTACATAACCGTTCCCGGATGGACGACTGCTGCCCAGTATTCCGGTTCACCTTTACCTTTACCCATACGAGTTTCAAGAGGAATAGAGGTGATTGATTTATCGGGGAAGATACGGATGTAAAGCTTACCTTCCGTGCGCAGATATTGTTGCGCGGCGATACGACCAGCTTCAATAGTAGCGGCGCTAATCCATCCCCCTTCGAGAGTTTGCAGACCGAAATCACCAAAGCTTACGGCCTGTCCTCGAGTGGCATTACCTCTTATACGCCCTCTTTGAATTTTTCGGTGCTTGACCCTTTTCGGCATTCTGGCCATTGTTATCTTCCTCGTTATATTCGCCCTGATTTATCCAAACTTGAATTCCGATATGCCCTTGCGCAATTTTGGCTTCATGGAAACCGTAATCAATTTTAGCGCGGAGAGTTGAAAGCGGAATCGACCCCTCGGCTTGCTTTTCGCAACGCGCCATTTCAGCGCCGCCAAGACGTCCGGAAAGTTGAATTTTAATACCCTTAGCGCCCTTTTCCATCGCCTTAGACATCGCGTGTTTGATGACGCGTCTAAAGCTTGCGCGCTTCACGAGCTGATCGCCGATGTCTTCTGCGACAAGCTGAGCAACCAACTCGGGATTCTTTTCTTCTTCAATCTTGAGATTGATGCGACGACCGGTAAGATTCTGAAGCTCGGCCTGGAGTTCTTCGATCTTTTCACCTTTACGACCGATCAAAAGACCAGGTCGAGCTGTGGTGATGATGACGCGAACTTCATCGCGCGTGCGTTCAATTTCAATCTTCGCAACGCCGGGAAAACTCAAGACGCCTTTATTCTTGTCTTTGTCTTCCTTGTGCTTCTTAATGAATTCGCGAATCTTGGCGTCTTCGACTAACAGGTCGGCGAACTCCTTTTTAGGGGAGTACCAGCGGCTCTTCCAGCCTTCCATTACGCCTACTCGAAGCGCGACGGGATTAACTTTCTGTCCCATATAGCGTAGTCCTATGTTATAGTCGCTAATAATCTAGTCGACTGGTGATGATTATTATTCAAGCACGACGCTGATGTGGCTCGAGCGACGACGAATGATCACTGAAACCCCACGAGAACCGGCTCGCCAACGTCGCTGCATTGGACCGCCGTCAATTCTGACGTCGACGATCTTAAGGTTAAGATCGCGAGCGTCCTGATTCAAACGATCTTCCGCGTTGCTCATGGCGCTTTTGAGAACTTTCTCGAGATATCGAGCTCCGCGATTCGGATAGCATTCGAGAAGCGTCACCGCCTCGTCGGCATATTTTCCACGAATTAAGTCCGCAAAAACTCGCACCTTCTGAGCGCTGACGTCCGCAAACTTATGGATCGCGCGATACTGGGCGACCTTTTCGGAGTTTGTGTCGTTAATATTCTTTTCCATTGTAACGCCTATCGAAATTACTTGCCTTTACCACCGTGCCCGTTGAAGCGTCGAGTCAAGGAGAATTCCCCGAGCTTATGGCCTACCATATCCTCGGTCACAAGGACTGGCAAGAAGACTTTACCGTTATGGACAAGGAAAGTGTAGTCAACAAATTGAGGAAGGATAGTGCACGCGCGAGACCAAGTCTTAATGGGCTCTTTCTTCCCTGTCTGGTTCATTTTTTCGACCTTTGCCAGAAGCTTAGCATCATAGGCTGGGCCTTTTTTAATTGATCTACTCATTGTATTCCCAGTTGAAAATAGGATTCATATATTTACTTCAAGCTTACGCTTGAAGAGCCCATTGGACTACGAAAGTTTAAGCACGCCATAACGACGGCTACGACGACGACGAACAATAGCCTTGTTCGAAGCCTTCTTATGCTTACGAGTCGAAGTACCCTTGGTCGGCTTACCAGTAGGCGAAACAGGATGGCGACCACCCTTGGTTCGACCTTCACCACCGCCGTGCGGGTGGTCGATCGGGTTCATGGCGGTACCACGAACGTAAGGTCGACGTCCCAACCATCGCATACGACCAGCTTTACCGATCACGATGTTCATATGGTCGGCGTTGCCCACGACGCCGATGACGGCGCGACAGGAAGCGGGAACGCGACGAAGTTCGCCGCTAGGAAGGTTCAATAGAGCCCACTCCGCCTCACGCGCAACCAACTTCGCGCTTGAACCAGCGCTTCGGCACATGCATCCGCCACGACCAGGACGAAGCTCGATATTATGAATCGTCGAACCGAGCGGAATCTTGGAAAGAGGCAAGCAGTTGCCGACCAGAGGTTCAGCGTTCTCACCGCTCATGAGCTTCTGACCAACCTGAATTCCTTCAGGGGCGATAATGTATCGCTTTTCGCCATTCTCATACACGAGAAGAGCAATGCGAGCGCTACGGTTAGGATCGTACTGAATCGAATCTACGACCGCAACCATTCCGTCAAGATTACGTCGGTAGTCGATCAAGCGCAGATGTCTCTTGTGACCGCCGCCACGATGTCTAACAGTAATAATACCCTTATTGTTTCGACCGCTACAACGTTTCTTTGGACGGAGCAAACTTTTTTCCGGCTTCGCGCCCTTCGTCAGTTCGGCAAAGTCGCTCACGCTCATATTTCGCCGACCCGCATTATTCGGTCTATATCGTCGAATACCCATTGTATTTCTCCAATCGTATTTCGTTATCTTTTACCGTAAAGTGTCGGCTAATCTCAATAGATATCAAGACGATGATCCGCATCAAGTTTGATCATGGCCTTTTTCCATGAACGCGTGACGCCGATACCCTTTCGTGTTCGTCTTTTTTTGCCTTGACGATTTTGAGTATGAACGGAAACGACCTTCACGTCATACAAGGTTTCGATCGCTTCTTTGATATCAGTTTTCGAAGCAAGCTTATGAACTTCGAATGTGTATGTGTTACGCGCCGACGAATTATGGAAACCTTTTTCGGTTACGATCGGGCGAATGATGATCTGATACGGTTCAAGGACGAGTTTCGTATCAGTAATGTCTTTGCATTGAGCCATTGTTCAACTTCCTCTTATACCTTTGCTATTGTTGACTCAGATGGATTTGAACGAATCACTCGGCTATACGAGTCTTAACAAAGGTTTCGATCGCCGACTTCGTCATGAGAACCTGATACGGGCGAAGAATTTCCCAAGCGTTCAAATCGGTAACAGGAAGCACTTTTGCCGTTGGGATATTACGAACGCTCAGCGTTACGTTATTATCGCACTTATCAACAACCACGAGGACAGTCTTGTTAAGATCGAGCTTCGCGAGAATCGTGGCGACCTCTTTGGTCTTCGGAGCTTCTAGGGCGATCGTATCAATAAGTTTTACATATTCGCCGCGAATCTTTTCGGCCATAGCCATCGTAGTAGCAAGTTTAAGGGCCTTTCGCGGAAGTCTGTAAGACCAATCCTTAGGAGTCTTGGCGAAGATATGCCCGCCGCCACGACGGATGCCGCTACGCTTATGACCAGCACGCGCGTTACCCGTGCCCTTTTGCTTGTACATTTTTTTCCTTGAACCGGAAACTTCAGAGCGAGTCTTGCTCTTCGAAGAACCCTGACGCAAGTTCGCTTGATACATTACGACAGCGTCATGAAGCAGTTGCTTACTAATTTTAGGGGCGAGAGCATCGAGGTCGATCTCGAAATCGCCAACCTTCGCGCCTGTCTTGTCAAGTATATTTAAATTTGCCATCTTTTATCCATAAGCCTTATTATTTCAATGTGGTTAAGCGCCGCGCATATGCGTAATAATTAGGCAAGTCGCCACTTATTGTGCTTCGGAGCCGGCAATTTATTCGTTGGACGAATCGAGACGTACGCGCCCGTCGGACCAGGAACGGCGCCGCGGATCACTAGCAAGTTGTTTTCTTTATCGACAACAACGACCTTCTGATTACGAACCGTGCAACGCGCGTTTCCATAATGGCCAGGCATTCGCTTACCCTTAAGAACGCGGCTCGGATAGGAGCTACAACCCGTACCGCCAAGGTGACGATGGCACTTCTTAACGCCGTGCGTCATTCTTTGACCGCTGAAGTTGTGGCGTTTCATCGCGCCAGCGTAACCGCGTCCTTTGCTATTGGCGGTGACGTCAACGGCAATAACGTCGTTGAAAACTTCGACGTTAAACTGTTGACCAACCTCAACGCCTTCAACAGAAACGCGGAACTCACGAATGAAGGACTTAGGATTGCAACCCGCTTTAGGAGCGAGAGCAAGACCCTTCGCCTGACGCTTGCTGTCAATCTTCGCAACATGTCCTCTTTCGCACTTCCCTGCGAGCGAAACGCGCTTATCTTTAAAACCAAGCTGAACAGCTTCGTATCCGTCACGTTCAACGGTTTTAACCTGCAAAACGTCGCACGGTCCCGCTTTAATTACGGTAACAGGAATCACTTCTCCCTGTTCTGTGTAGAGCTGACTCATACCGAGTTTCTGACCAAGTAAACCGATACTCATGTCTATTTTTCCTTCGTCTTTTCAGACAGTTTTCCCCGCATTGCGGCCCGATATATTTTCGTGAAGGCCGATACGGTATTTAAATCACCTTGTCAACGAGTTCCATTCGAGGCTTTGATACGAATATCAACGCCAGCAGGCAGACTAAGCTTGTTAAGAGCTTCAATAGTTTTAGCTGTCGCTTGAACAAGGTCAATAATGCGCTTATGAGTTCTGATTTCGAACTGCTGACGAGCTTTCTTATGGACATGAGGGCTAGACAGAACAGTGTACCTTTCAATTCGGGTTGGAACCGGAATCGGACCATGAACCATAGAACCTGTACGCTTCGCAGTTTCAACGATTTCCATAGCGCTTTGATCTAACGCAACGTGATCATACGCTTCCATTCTAATACGAATAACATTTTCTGGAGTTGACACTTTACTCTCCGTTACCTCAGTTGACAAATATCTTATCTGACGCCTTTTAATTCCTAAAAACTTTTCGTCAGATTATTAGCTCTAAGCAGCAGTATAAAACGATACAACATCGCAGTCGCCGACTTTACGTCAACCCTAGAAGGGGAACTCTTGAACCAAGTACCTAGATGCATTCCTTGTGCTGCGCATAACTTTAAAGAGAAGTTAGCGGCGCGATCCAGACACTTCGTTGTCGGTAATTTGCAACGTCCAATAAATTATATAGACACTTCATAAGGACGCAAGATAGTTTTGAAAAATTTTAGAAAATTTTCTATATTGGAAGAAATCTTTACGCCTTCTCCAATTCTGACATTATCTTTTCGAAAATCTCCTCCGGCTCAACCATTCTTCCCGGCCCCGATTCACCGCAGCTCAATCTTCCCGTCGTAGGCCCTACAAGGGTTACGCCGTCCTCTTGGAGTTGTTTACAATTCCGCTGGACGCTAGGCTTAGACCACATCACGGAATTCATCGCGGGGGCAATAATGATTTTACCAGAGAAGGCAAGGTATACGGAGGTAACAAGATCGTCGGCTATTCCGTTTGCAACCTTGCCTATCACGTTGGCAGTCGCCGGCGCTATGCAGAAAACTTTCGCACGTCGCGACATTTCAATATGAGGATGAATAAACCTCGGATCCCACATAGACGTAAGAACAGGGAGTCCGCTCAAGGCTTCAAAAGTTTTAGGGGCGACTAAGCGAGTCGCGGCCTCTGTCATGACGACCGAAACTTCGACTCCTGCCTTGACAAGACGACTGGTAAGAGTCGCAGCTTTGAACGCTGCAATTCCTCCGCTGACTCCAAGCAATACGCTTTTGTCCTTGTCCATTTCCGTCAATCGTCCCTAAAATTTTATCGATATGAGTAGAGCGCGGTTAGAACTCGCCGAGGCCGCTCTTTGTCCTCAGATTGAATTGGAAGACCATCCAGTCGAATCGCTGCCGGAAGAGATCGCGCTACTGAAAGCGGCGACGTCTCCAGTTCCTGCCTTATCCCGCGAGGATATTTCTAAGTTCCCATCCAAATCCAAGGAGATTTTGTCTTCCAAAATCTCACGAACAACGATCTGAAGTTTGTCCTCCTTGCCAGTAGGATCCTCTGCGAAGGGGACGGCGCCACGGTTCAGATGCGCGAGTCTTTTCTGAATCAATGAAGTAAGACGGAAACGCCCTCCGGCCTTTCTAATCAAATTTTCATCTTTAAGCTCTTCTATCATCTTTACCTCCTCTGCTCCGATCTTTATAGGATCAGAATTCACATCTTAGTTATAAGAAGCGAGTACTTTGACCAACTCTTCAAAAGCTTTGTCAAGGTTGTCGTTGACTATGCGCTCTTTATAGAATTTATTGAAGGATATTTCTTTCTCAGCCTGTTCGAGCCTTCTTGAGAGATCCTCGCCTTTCTCTGTTCCACGGTTTAGAAGTCTTTCCTTTAACGCTTCCAGGCTTGGCGGCAGAATGAAAACTGACAGCGATTCGGGCAACTCCTTCATCACGCAGAGCGCGCCCTTAACGTCAATTTCGAGCAAGACCCACTTTCCCTGCCGAATTTGAGTCTCCACTGTCTCACGCAAGGTTCCGTAAAGGGCTCCTCCTTCATATACTTCAAAAGACTCCAGAAATTCACCGTTAGCGCGTTTTTCGAGGAACTCGTCCCTTGAAATAAACCAATAATCGCGACCGTTCACTTCTCCAGGCCTAGGTGGCCGAGTTGTCGCTGAAACGCTTAAAACGAGAGGAAAGGAGGATTCGCTAATCAGTCTTTTGACGAGCGTACCTTTCCCCACGCCAGAAGGTCCGGAAATAATTACAACTTTCCCTCTCTTCTGAGGGCTGACATTTTTAGATGAATCCTCATGCGCCACGCTAAACCACACTATTCTACGTTTTGCACCATTTCACGGATACGCTCAATAACGGACTTCATTTCGACAACCAAACGAAGAACGTCTTGGGAATTAGCTTTCGATCCAATCGTATTCGTCTCACGGAACATCTCTTGAGTGAGAAAATCGAGTTTCTTACCGCAGACCTTTTCGCATTCCATCGCATTGCTGAACTGAGACAAATGCGAAATGAAACGCGCAATTTCTTCCGAAATATCGACTCGGTCGGTATAGATCGCCACTTCTCTTATCAAAACAGATGGATCAAGCTCAACCGAAGATTCTTGCAACGCTTTAGAAACGCGTTCGGTCAATTTAGCGCGATAATTTTCAACTACGGTAGGAGCAATCCGCTTAATCTCTTCGATCATCGTTCCCAACCCAGAAATATTTTGCGCCAAATATTCCTGAGTGGACGCGCCTTCGACTTCACGCATTGCCTGTAATTCTTTTAACGAAGTCCGAATATTCTCGGCTATTCTGTTCCATAACAGCTCGGGGAGATTCGAATCGTCACACCGCGCCTTATCCTGAATGACTCCTGGCAAACGCAAGAAATCTGTCACGGAACTGTGGCCTTTTAAGGCAGGCAAGTCCTGGTTTCCTCGCTCGAATCGAAAAACTTCGGAAATATATTTTCGTAGAGTCGGAAAATTGATTTCAAAATCTAGCGCGTCTGATTGACGAGTCACCTTAAGATTGAAATTAACAGAGCCTCTCGCAATCTTTTCGTGCAGCAATTCGTCAATCTTCGTCTCAAGCGCGCTAAAACCTTCCGGCAACTTAATAGACGTCTTCAGAAAACGATTATTGACGGCTTTAATTTCAGTGGAGATTATGTAATCGTCACCTTGGGTCGTACATGACCCAAAACCTGTCATACTTACTAACATAGCGTTGTCTTATGATGAATTCGAGTCGTAAGCGCGCTAAGCGACTATTCCGCATTCTTCGCTTCGGGTTCAGGGGCGGGTTGCTCTGCTCCGGAGTCCTTAGCTTCGGTATCAGGAACGGCTTTTCCATCGTCTTCAGAAGCAGGCGCTTCATCGCCGGTCGTGACAGATTCAGAACTCGGAAGAGCCGGGACTTCGGCGCCCGTCGTCGGAGCGGGCACGGTCAAAGCGTTTTCAGACGCGCGATCAGCGAGAGAATTTCCGCTTTTCATGCTCAAGATGTAGCGACCGCCGAAGCACGCCACAAACCAAACGACAGTTGTCCAAATAGTAATCTTGAGAAAAACGTCGCTGGTTTTAGTTCCAAACATGCTGCTGCCACCCATGCCGCCAAAGGCGCCCACGAGTCCACCCCCCTTGCCTCTTTGAAGTAGAATAATGAGGATCAAGAAGAGGGAGAGGATGACCATGAAGATGAAAAGGAGCGACTGGAGGATGGCGCTTAACATATTTCAAAACTCCGTACCTCGGAAATTACTCCGAGAGCTGATGACCCGCAGCTCAGTTTGCGGATAAAATGAAACAGGTAAATAATTAAACGGGCGACGCCCGTAAAGACGCCGCGCGTCAAAAGCTATGCCGTTCTCAACGAACGTTGTTGATAATTTCCATGAAGGCGTCGACTTTCAGAGACGCGCCGCCGACGAGAGCGCCGTCGACGTCGGGCTTGCTAAGAATTTCCTTAGCGTTAGAGCCCTTGACGCTTCCGCCATATTGGATTCGAACGACGTCGGCAACTTCCTTGCCGTAACGTTCAGTAATCCACGCGCGGACGTCGGCGTGAACTTCTTGCGCCTGATCAGGAGTCGCGACTTTGCCAGTGCCGATCGCCCAAACAGGTTCGTAGGCGATAACGCATTTCTTCATATCTTCAGCGGAAACGCCGGAGAAGGAACCGTCGAGCTGACGACGATTGACTTCGTTCGTTACGCCCGCCTCACGTTCTTTAAGAAGTTCGCCAATGCAGACGATCGGGATGAGACCGGCGGCGAGAGCGGCGCGAACTTTAAGATTGATCAATTCGCTGGATTCGCCGATGATGTGACGGCGTTCGCTATGGCCGAGAATAACGTATTGGCAACCGACGTCGGTAAGCATCGCCATTTCAATTTCGCCGGTAAAGGCGCCAGCCTTTTCAAAATAGGCGTTCTGAGCGCCAACGCCAATGTTCGAACCCTTGAGGATTTCAGCGACAGGCTGAACATAAAGGGGAGAGGGGCAAACAGCGATATCAACTTCGCTAACGCCAGCGGCGGCTTCCTTGAGACCCTGAGCGAGCGCTTTCGCTGAGTCGAGCTTCAAATTCATCTTCCAATTGCCGGCAATCAAGAGACGACGCATTTTCATCCTCACTTTGTTTTTACATACATGAATCCAATGCCTGGGCGTCAAGCGCCTTGACATGGATATTGATCCATTGAATTATTAATATTACTTTGTTTTCACTTGCTTTCAAGGGGTGCATTTACAAAAATCATAATCCCCAGGATTCATTCAACGCTCTTAATCTGAACCTTCACAGAGCCCCCGTTGCGCTTCCGATATCGACAAGCGCAATTAACCCTCAGATAAAGCGTCCCGTCCACTTCAGCCGTCAACGTCAAGCTCTTCAAAAAGAATTCTTCATGACGATTCCAAGGATAACATGCGTCATAATCGGGAAATCTCGCGACGTTTTTTGCTCCGCCTTGGTTGCGCTGTTGATTCACATTCGTGCGATTCTCTGCTAACGCCTGTCGCTTCGGGCCATTTTCAAATTCTTCCGCATCTAAACGAGTTCTCCTCCTTCGGTCCAACATAAAAAAAGGAACCTTCGCGGTTGACTCTTCTCCTACCGGCGCAAAACCATACGTTTCCTCAAAAGTCTTTCCCTCAAGCCTCGGCGCGACTACCGCCTGAACTCGCCCTACGGGACTCCCGTTATAATACTGAACTGACGCGCCTGTCCCTTCGAATTTCATCACCCGATCGGCTATCGGCAGATAAAAGTCAAAACGTCCGCCGACCGTCAGCCTATATTTCTTCCCCTTTTCTAGCTCGACGCCCGTCGACTGCCATCCCTTCGCTGGATCGACTTCGACCACAACGCCCTTTACAAAATCTAATGAATCGGCGCTCCGAATTTCACCGGACGCTACGATTGAAGAACTTTTAAAATCGTAACCGTAATCTAGGTCATACAAAAAAGCGGCCCAATCATTCTCAAATTCTTCCCAGCCTTCTCCAATAGAGTCGACAAACAGACGATTAGGATCTGCCGTTATCATCCAATATGGAAGTAGCTCCGCTATTTCCGAATATTTTGGCGAGTTATAGAGAAACATGACGAGCGCCCAACTCCATGCGTACGTCGTATCGTTTACAAAATCGCGCGGCTCAAATCTCAAAATATCCAAAAGCGTCGGCGCTTCATTATTTTTTATCGCTTCTTTTACGATTCGTAAACGCGCAAATCCCGGAGTGTCCTCCTCTGCGTCAGGAATAAGCGCAATTCGTAATTTGCCATTCGACTCATACTTATGCAACGCCAAATATTCAGCCGCTCCCTCCGAAAACCAACGCGGCCTCAAATCTCCAAATAAATCATGCATGAACGTATGAACCAACTCATGCGCAAGCAGAAACCGGTTGTAGTATGCCTCCCCGTGATCTTTGGCAAAAATTCTATCTCGGTCAGAATATCCATGCAGAAAACGCGGCGGACCGTCTAAAACGCCAAGCCGAATGAACGCGTTTGAATCGTTCATGAGAAAGGCCTGAACGCGCCAATTCTCGTATGCGGAAACGTCGACGTGGAAAAAATCGCATAAAAGCGGGATAATAGAGTCAAGAGCCTTGGGGATTTCGTCGACGTCGACCGATTTTGGCATATCGGTATATAGCGAAACGCGTCCCGATTCTATCTTTCTGATTCCCAGACTCTTCATTTTAGATTCGTCGACGGAAGAAAATTTAGGCCAGTTTGATCGTCTTTCCTTCGCTATTTGGAGAGCCAATTTTTTGATTTCGGGGCCGACAGACTCGTCAAGCCAATTTTCAGCGATCCTGGAGCGTTCGTTTAATATCGCGGGCTCATACTCGGAAGGGGGTAAAGAGCCGTCGTTCCTTTCCGTAGACGAAGGTAAAAAGTTTGTCTGGTTCGCACCGTCGTTCCCTTCTGAAGAAATTGCGTTCTCTTTCAGCTTAATGTTGGAAGCGCAGACGTTTCCCATTTCCAAGGGGGTCCGTTCCCCACACGCGCCAAGAATAAAAAAAGTCGTCACGAGGAAATTGCGAAATATTTTATTAAACATAACGTCCGTCACTCTCATTTGCTAAAAGGCGCTTAACGGTTCTGGTGTGATCAACTTCGTCGATTATACAGAGAACTAGGAAGAGTAGGAGTCCCTTGCGATTTAAAGACGTTTGACATAGAAACACGCTTGCAAAAATAATCAGAATAATATAACATGCGGGAGCCGGATACGCAGTGTTAGCGACGTCGGTTCAACGAAACCGATTCAACGCTCCTTCCGCCGGAGGCGTCAAAAGGAATTGACGCTTAAAGGGGGTAACTCGCGTAATTACGCAATTATAAAGGTTCCATTTGTCGTAACAGTTAAAAGGATTTAACGATGTCTTTCCAAATTGCGTTCCTTTCGAGCGCTAAGGGCAAGGCCCGAACAGATAGAGCAACCTCTTCTCCGTCATGGAAAGTCGGCGCGGCGCTTATTGCGCTTGCTTCCGCCGCCGTCGTCTCGGGCGCAGGTTGCGCTTCGAGCGGGACTTCCGCCTCCGCGCGAAACGCTCAAGGCGTCCAGTCCTTCACGGCGGGACGTTACGACGACGCAATAGCGTACTTTCAAGAATCTCTCAATGAAAATCCGGAATCCGCCGAGACCTATTACAATCTTGCCTCGGCATACCAGCGAAAAGCCGCGGCGACGGGGGATACGACCTACCTCGCCCAAGCGGAAGATTCATACTGGACGGCTCTTGAACATAATCCTAAACCGGAAACGATCGTTTGTTGTTATCGCGGCCTCGCAACGTCTGCAGAGGCGCGCGGCGATTCGGAAGGCGCCCTGAGAACTCTAGAGGCGTGGCGAGATAGAAACCCTACGTCGATAGAACCTCAACTTGAAATCGCCTATCTATTGGAAGCGCAACAAAAAGACGCTGAAGCCTACGACGTTCTCAAGCAGGTCGCAAGCGCTGCGCCTAACGATTATCGAGCGTTTTACAAACTCGGAACGCTCTCCGAACGCGCGGGGGATCTCGCGGACGCGAGAGAACAAATAGAAACAGCGCGTAAATTAAATCCGACGGACGCCCTTGTCGCGCGACGAGCGAGTTCCGTAGAAGCTCAAATTGCGGCGCAAGCGCAGAAAGAAACTCCATCCGCGTCGGAATCAAACGAACGCTTGCAGGCGGCGCGCGACCCTGCGCAAACGAACGAATCGAAGTTGTCGCAAAACTCCAACGTTCTGCAAACGACGCCTGTTCAAACCACGGCGGCGCAGTCTATGATCAACCCGTCCGATCAAGATGACGGAACGCTCTACCTTCCAAGCGACGCAACGGAGAACGAGAATGAACCTTCGTCGCTTCCTGACGCTCCAACATCGACGGATTTAAACTCTGAGCTTGGTTTTGGATCCGCCGCCTCGTTTAGCAACGGGTTGACTTCGGCAAAGAAGCAAGACGTCGAAAAAGACGAATTACACTGGATTACGCCCCCCGCCGCAGAAAAAAATCGTCGAAGCGCCGTAGCGGCGAACCAGAACCAAGATTCGCAAATCTCCGCAGTCGGTTATGAAAGCGCGACGACAAGCGCGTCAAAAAACGATTGGAAAGGTTCTAGGGTTACATCGGCTCAATTTGAAGCGCCAGCGTTTGCGAGAAACCAACAGCTGTCACAAGCTTCAATCCCCCAATCGTCAAGCGTCGAGCAAGCGCACGCAACGACGCCTTCTCAGAGCCAAGCGTCCCCCCTTCCCCTTTCCCAAACGGACGTAAACGTTCGACAGGAAAGCGTTATAGCAACGCCTGCGCTAAAACAGCGAGCAGAATTTCGTTCCGGGCCGCCTCGCCTCCAAGCCGGCTCCTTCTTCTGATCGTAAAGAAACCTGCCAAGAGAAAGGTCAAGATTGAAAATCGACGCTCCCAAGCGTCGATTTTTTTCCCAAGCGAGTTTCTCGCGCTATCAACTCTAATCTGAGTCTAACTGATATGCGAAAGCAATAAAAAAGGCGCCTAAGGAAGGCGCCCTTTTCATTACTTAAAGACTACGCGCGTTTCATGACGCTTTGCGCATTTCCAAATTCTCTTTAAAACGCCATGACATGCGATAAGCGTCCTCTTCCGCTTCGGCGTAATACCCGCGTTTGATCCACTGAGCGCGAAACCCGACGCGACGTAGAAAGAGTTGCGCCGCGACGTTTCTCTCGCGCACTAGACAGATGATTTCGTCGTGAAGAGTTCCAAAACGATCGGCGAGCTCTTCCAAAAGAAAGGCGCCGACGCCAGATCGACGTTCCGATTTAGCCACGGCGCAATTCAATAGACGAATTGACGTCTTTCGCAATTCATACACAAGATATCCAACCACGCGACCTCCTCGTAGCGCCACAATAGCCCCGCAACGATCCAAATTAAGAAGAAATTCAAATTCCCGACGAGACCATGGAAATTCAAAAGCTTCAGCTTCAATATTGAGGACGTCTTCGTAATCGCGCTCGTCAGCCCAGCGGCAGATCAACTCGTCATCCTCTTGCACATAGGAGGAGTCAAAAGATAAAAGGTCGTAATGATTCAAAGTGGCGCTCCAAAAGTAACAATGGACATCTCGCATTTGTAGGCGCAAGCGGTAACGCTGCGTCTTATGGAAGAAAGTTAACCAAAAAGGAGTTCCGACGCAACGTCAATTCAGCGCAAGCCGCTACATAATGCATATTCGTAAAAAATAAACATTTTTTTCAAAAGTAATATCGAAAAAGAAACATATAGAAGAAAAAACGGTCATAATTACGCCTTGGGCCCTTGAATCTAAAGCGTTTCAATAGTATGATTATAGTTTAAGTTCGATAAAAAGTGGATTTTAGGCGACCGCTGGCGCCGCCTATGATCGAAGTATTGCGACGCGAAGGATTTAGCGCTCGTTTCGACGTCTATTTTGTAGAAAGGAAGACTATGAACGTCTTGTTGTTGAACGCCGTTGCGGCGTCGCTCTTCATGGATGCGGAGCCAACGGCTGCGCCTGCCGGAAGCGGGCCCTTCCAGGCGGTTCTTATGATTTTTGTCGTTTTGATCGCGCTCTTCTTCATTTTCATTTTGCCGGCGAAATCGCGCGACAAACAGATGCAGAAGCTTCTCGATTCGATAAAGATCAACGACCGCGTCCTTACGACTGGCGGCGTCATCGGAACTGTTTATTCGATTGACCGTCAGGCGGGAGAAGTCGTTTTGAGAGTCGACGATAACAACAACGTTAAAGTTCACTTTGCGATCTCTTCGGTTTATTACGTTTTCAACAAGGAAACGGCGGAAAAGGATAAGGAAAAGGATAAATCGAAAAAATAAACCTTTTCAATCCGTCGTAACAGATATTCTGAGCCAATACGCCGGGCAGAACTCGGCGCGTTGTAATTTTTTAACCCGATTGACGCGGTTTTCCCGCGTCCGTTCGCACGCGGATCGGTCGCACAAGAACGCGTCGGGAAAACACGTGTAACTCATAGCTATTTTGACCCAAATGACTAACGAAAAACTTTCGCTGAGGTCTATGTTCTTAGGCCTTGTCACGTTGTTAGCGCTCGGCGTCGGCATATCGTCGACGGCGACTTACGCGCAAGACGAACCAGTTGCAGAAGCAACCGCCGTCGCGACCGATAACGCTGTCGTCCCCGAAGCGGACGCAGTCGAAGAATCGGCGCCTTCCGATGATTCATCCGTCGCCGACGCCGCTCAGCCGCAGGAAGAGGTCGCGTCCGAATCGGATCAAACCCAAGCGCCCGTCGCTTCCGAAACAACGGTTGCCGAAGTTAAAGACGGCGCTATGACGCAGCGAATTATCATTTTCGGATTGTTCGTGCTCCTCTGCGTCGTTTCCTTCTTCTTTTCACGCGCTTGCTCCGCAAAATTCCGTATGCCCGAAAACGCCTTCGGGTATTTCATTATCTGCTTCTGCCTACTGGGCGCCACGATCTCTTCCGTCAAAGGTCTCCTAGAGCACCGAGTCAACCTTGGCGTCGATCTGCGAGGCGGATCTATCCTCGTGTACTCGGTTTCTCCTAACAAAGAATCCGGGCACGACGTCGTTACCAACGAGGACATGAACGGGCTTAAAGAAGCGATTATGAAGCGCGTCAACCCCAGCGGCGTGCGTGAAATCGCGATTCAAGAGCTTGGCGCCAACACCGAGATCAAAATCACGATTCCAGAAGCGGACGACGTCGAAGTCGCTCGTCTTGAACGCGTCATCAACGACACGGGTCAATTGAAATTCCGTATTCTCGCTTCGACCGCTTCCACCGACGCGGGCGAAAAGAGAATCATCGAAGAGGCTCGTCGCCCCGAGTACGAACACGAACAGAGCTTAAAGCTTGACGACGTTACTCTCGGAGACGGCGTCGTCGTCGGAGCTACGTGGCTCCCTGTCGACCCGACTCAAACGAACGTCATTCGTCAAGATTGCGTCGCTCGTCCGAGCCAATATAAGCCCAGAGAAGACGAGATCGGCACGGATTCCGTCCCCCTCTACGACGTTCTCGTTCTTGAACTTGCCGAGGGTTACGACGTCAACGGTAATCATATCGAATACGTCCAGCAAAGCTTTGGCTCAATGGGCGAGCCGGAAGTCGTTTTCTCGATGCGTCCCGAAGGCGCCAAGAATATGCAGCGCCTCACTGAACGTTATAAGGCCGGTTCCGGTCGCAACCAGGGCCGACAGCTTGGCGTCGTTTTCAACAACAGACTTTTCAACGCTCCTAACATTCAGAGCACGATTAGCGATCGCGGACAGATCACCTTCGGCGACGACCTCTCTCCTGAGTCGCGTAAGCGCATCGAAGGAGAAGTCAGCGACTTGATCGCCGTCATGCACGCCGGCGTTCTCCCCGCGACGTTATCCTCCAAGCCCGTCACGAAGATGGTTACCGGCCCGACGCTCGGCGCCGATACGATCGCCAAGGGTAAGAACGCGCTTCTTTGGGGCGGCGTCCTAGTCCTCCTCTTCATGATCGCTTACTATGGTTACGGCGGTCTCGTCGCCGCGTTCGCGGTCTTCCTCAACCTCGTGCTCATCCTTGCCTCGATGATCGCGATTCGCGCCGCGTTCACCCTCCCCGGTCTTGCAGGTCTCGTCCTGACCGTCGGTATGGCCGTCGACGCCAACATCCTTATTTTCGAGCGTATTCGTGAAGAACTTCAGGGCGGCGCGACTCTCCGCATGGCGATTCGAAACGGTTATCAGCGCGCGTTGTCGGCGATTGTCGACTCGAACGTCACCACGATGCTCACCGCCGGCATCCTTTACCTAGTTGGTTCCGAGCAGATCAGAAGCTTCGCCGTCACCCTTTTCCTCGGCGTTCTCTTCAGCATGTTCACCGCAACTTACGTTTGCCGCATCATCTTCCAATCCTGTGAAAAGGCCGGTTGGCTCACCAAGAACTGCGTCAATCCCATCATTCCCGGTTTGAAGCCCTTTAAAGCTCCGAATTTCGACTTCTTCACCTATGCCAAGAAGTTCTACAAGATTTCGATCGCGATTATCGTCATTGGTCTCGTCGCCGTTTGCGCGCGCGGTAAAGGTATCTTCGACGTCGACTTCGTCGGCGGCGTGGAAATCCAGACCGTCTTCACCGAACCCGTCCAGATTTCCGAGATTCGTTCCAACCTCAGCGAACTTCCCGACCTCTCCGTCAGCGAACTCTCTTTGGCGAAAGATCGCGACGGCAACGAAGTCAAGCCTGGAACGTGCTATACGATCAGCGCTTCGTGCCCGACCGACGTCCAGGCCGACGAGTTCCGTCTGCAAGTCGAACAGATGCTCAAGGAAAAATTCACGGATAAGCTTCGTCGTTACACCATGGAGTACACGGTCGGCGAAGTCGCCGAGGTTATTCCTTCCGGAGCCACGACTCCTGAATCTCAGATCACCGTCGCCGTCAAAACGAATCCGGCTCTTGGTCGCGAAGTCGTCGAGGGTTACTTCTCCGACGTCCTCGGAGAAGATTCCGATTTGACCTTCGACGTTACCAATGAAGCGTATCAATCGGGTTCGGACGCCGCGTCGACCGACTGGAACGTGGTTTTCCATTCCTCCGACGTCGCCGCCGTCACGGAACTCGCTCAGAAGGCTCAGGCAGCCGTCTCAGAACAGTCCGTTTTCGAAGCTTCCAACACCGTTGGTTCTTCCGTCGCGGGTTACGCGCGCGTTCAAGGTATTCTCGCGATCTTGGGAAGCCTTGTCGGAATCATCGCTTACCTCTGGTTCAGATTCCGTCGCGCGGTTTTCGGTCTCTCTGCGGTCGTCGGTTTGATTCACGACGTTTGCTTCACCTTGGGTCTGGTCGCGTTGAGCTACTGGCTTGCCTCCTTCCTCGCCTTCCTTGGAATCGTCCAATTTAAGATTGGTCTTTCCACCGTCGCGGCGTTCCTCACGCTCATCGGTTACTCCTTGAACGACACGATCGTTCTCTTTGACCGTATGCGCGAAGTTCGCGGCAAATCTGAAGCGTTGACGAAAGAGATCATCAACAAAGCGACGAATCAATGCTTGACTCGTACGCTCCTCACCTCCTGCACGACCCTCTTCTCCGTCCTCGTTCTCTACTGCTTCGGCGGCGCGGGAATTCACACCTTCGCCTTCGCGATGCTCGTGGGCGTGATCGTCGGTACGTACAGCTCCATCTTCATCTGCGCGCCGTTCCTCTACTGGCTCCTTCAGCGTCAGCAGTCGAAGACGCCTTCCCTTCGCACCAAAAACTAAGCGAAGCGTAGATAAAGACTTGTCTTTCCTTTAAACAGCCGCGCGCGCATGTCGCGCGGCTTGTTTTTTCTTGACGTCCGCATCTAAATCTTGATAATCAAGCCAGTAACTATCCTTTTATCCCACTACATCAGAAGAAAACAAATGGAAAAGAATCTCTTAATCAACTCGCGACGCAACTTCCTCGGAAGCCTTGCCTCGTTGGGCCTCATAAGCGCGCTCCCTTCTTTTAAGATCCCCTCCTCCACGCTATTTGCCGCGGAAAACGACAGTCCGATCGAGGCGGATCTCTCAACGCCTTCCGACGTGACAGACGATGAAATGAAGGCGATCTACGAAGAGATTAAAACCCCGTACAAATACGGAATCGTTCTTCCCCAAGAGGACGGCGATCCCGTCGACTCTCCCAATATTTTCCGCGTCAACGACGTCTGGTATATGATATACCTTCGTTTTCTCCGCGGGACGGGCTACATCGCGCGACTCGCGAAGAGCCCTGATCTTCTTCACTGGACCTCTTGCGGAACGGTCGCGCCATTTCGAGAAAAAGGCTGGGACGCCTGGCAATGTTCCCCTTCGGCGGCGCTTGTAGATCATGAATGGGGGGGCGGTTATGAAATTCATCCCTATGATGGAAAATATTGGTTTACGTATATCGGCGGCGCAGGAAAAGGTTATGAACCGGATCCCTTAAAAATAGGGCTCGCCTACACGTCTGATCCAACTTCCGCCAAAGAATGGACTCGTCTTGCCGATCCGATCATGACGCCGGAGGATCCCGACGCGCGCGACTTTGAAAAAACGACGATGTATAAAACTTCTGTCATTTGGGATCGCGACGAAACGCTCGGTTATCCCTTTGTGTGCTTCTACAACGGAAAGTCGACGGCGACGGGAAGCTCTATTGAGAGAATCGGAATCGCCGTTTCTCGCGATATGAAAAACTGGAAACGCTATGGGACGCAACCGGTGATCGACAATCATTCGGGAATTTCAGGCGATCCGCAAGTTGTCAAGATCGGCGATCTTTGGGTGATGTTTTACTTTGGCGCCTTCTGGAAGCCGAACGCTTTTGAAACCTTTGCGGTATCGCGCGATCTCAAAAGCTGGCGAAAATGGGAAGGACCGCACCTTGTCGAGCCCTCGGAGCCTTTCGATCAAACCTTTGCGCATAAGCCATGGGTCGTTAAGCACAACGGCGTCGTTTACCATTTTTACAACGCAGTAGGAACGGAGGGACGCTGCATCGCCCTCGCCACTTCGAAAAAGATCAACCCTAGCGACTAAAGCAATAAGAAAATGAAACAACTAAGAATCTTTTCTCTCCCAAAGAGACGACGCCGATTAGCGCCCTTCTTTCTTCTCATGACGGGAGCCTTATTGGCGTCAAACGTCGTATCCGTTGCGGCGGAACTAACGAAGCCTCTAAATCGACAGGAGATCGTAGCGCGTCACGTCGTTAAGACGGACGACCCGACGCTCCTTCTGCCCGTGGGAAACGGCAATCTTTGTTTCAACGTCGACGGAACAGGCCTCCAAACCTTCAAAGGGGACGTCCTTTCCCATTGGGGCTGGTTCTCCACTCCCCTCCCGAACGCTCGAACGTGGAAAGACGTTACGCTCACCGGAACGTATTGGCAGGGACGACTGAAAGGGAAAGATTCCTGGCCGAGCGACAAGATGGATCTTTACGCGTGGCATCGTCAGACGCCAAGTCAAATGAATCTTGCTCGAGTTCAATTCGTTGGTTCGGACGGAAAAGCGCTTGACGCTAACACCGCGTCGCAGTACGAACGAACTCTCGATCCGTGGACGGGAATTCACCAAACGACCTTCGTCGTCAATGGAGAAAAAGTCGAAGTGACGACATGTATCGGCGACGACGTGGAACTCGATTCGACCGTTGCGATTAAAGTGAATTCCGCGCTTCTTGCCTCGGGTGATCTGTCGATCGCGATTTCAGTCCCTTATCCGGATCTCACGAACGGCCCATGGACCGGCAATTTTAGCGACTCCGCGCCTCAAACGCCTTATTCGTTCACCACCCCGTCCAATCTTCCGGAAAACGTTTCATCCGTTATTTTAAAACGCGAACTCAAAAACGAATATAACGAAGGCGTCGTCGGCGATTATTCATACGCGATCCGCGTGGACGCCCTTGGAGGAAAGGTCGCGACGTCCGAAGGGAACTCGTCGATTCATGTCGACGCCGCCGCTAACGATTCTCTCGAGTTGACGATCTCCTTTGACGGCGGCGATTATTCAGAAAAAATTTGCGACGACTCAGTCGTATCCTCTCCCCATGTCTCTTTCTCCGATATTGAGTCTCAATCGCGCGCGCGATGGGAGAAATATTGGAACTCCGGCGCGGCGATCGATCTTTCCGGTAGTTCCGACCCGCGCTGGTTCGAGCTGGAACGTCGCATCGTTCTCTCGCAATTCCTTATGGGCGTCAACGCGACGGGAAGCTGGCCATGTTCGGAGTCCGGACTCCTCGCCATTTGTCCTTGGAGCGGTCGTTTCCATATGGAAATGGTCTGGTGGCACATGATTCACTGGTGGAGCTGGAATCGCGTCGAATATGCGCAAAAGTCGATTCGAATCTTCGATAAAATCAAAGACGGCGCTAAGTTATTAGCCGAGCAACTTGATTATCAAGGGTATAAATGGCAAAAAGAAGTCGCGCCCGACGGACGCACCGCCCCTTGGGAAGGAAACCTAGCGCTTCTGTGGAAACAACCTCACCCAATCTATTTTGCCGAGATGGATTACCTGTATTCTCCTACGCGCGAAACCCTCGAGAAGTGGGCGGATATCGTCGAAGGAACCGCAGTCCACATGGCTGATTTCGCCACAAAAGACGAACAAGGCGTTTATCACCTTGACCCCGCGATGCCCCCAAGCGAAGTAGGATTCACTCGCGACGACCTTTTTGACCTGGAGTATTGGCGCTGGGGACTCGACAAGGCGAATCAATGGCGAGAACGACTCGGCGAAGCCCCCAACGATCAATGGACGGAAATCGTCGAACATCTTTCGCCGCTCCCTCAACAAGACGGCGTTTATGTTCGTTCACCCGAGTGGCTCGACACGTTTGAGAACTGGAATTGGGAACATCCCGATCTTGTTGGTATTTACGGAGTCGTTCCCCCGACGAAATTTGTCGACAAAGCGACTGCGGAACGAACCCTTGAACGCGTCCTAAAAGAGTGGCAATGGGATCGCACGTGGGGGTGGGATTATCCCATGGCGGCGATGGAAGGAGCAAGATTAGGACGACCCGATCTCGCGATTGAGGCGCTCTTTACCAACTCGAGCAAGAATGTCTTTAACGCGCTCGGCGTAAATCTTGGCGGTCCTAGCAGAGACGGAGGTTCCGGTCCCTATCTGCCCGGAAACGGCGGACTTCTCCATGCCGTCGCTGGAATGTGCGTCGGATTTGCGGAAACCGAAGGAGACGCTCCCCTACCTAAATCTGGTGATTCTGCGCCTGGATTCCCTGAAGGATGGAACGTTAAATGGGAAGGATTCAGCCGTCCTCTATGACGCTTTCTCCGACGGTCTCCGTCTGGAATTACGACTCGCCCCTGGGAGTTATTCTAATAGCTGCGGACGATCTCGGATTAATCGGTCTATGGTTTGAAGGCGAAAAGTTTTATGCGAATTCTCTACCAGAGAACCATTCGAAAAGGAAAACGCCGATTCTCTCCGATACCGTTCGCTGGCTCGACCTCTACTTCAAAGGAGTGGAACCTGATTTCACCCCTCCGCTGCGCCCGCAAGGAACTGTTTTTCGACTTGCCGTTTGGAATCTTCTTTTGGGCATACCCTACGGGGAAACGACGACGTATGGCGAAATCGCGCGTCAATTAAAAACGACGCTGGGAGTCGATCGGACGTCGGCGCAAGCGGTCGGCGGAGCGATAGGACATAATGAGATTTCGATCATTATTCCCTGTCACCGAGTCGTAGGCGCCAACGGCTCTCTAACAGGATATGCAGGAGGGCTAGATAAGAAGAGTCGCTTGCTGGCGCTAGAGAAAGTCGACACGAGCCGCTTTTTCATACCGAAAGAACAGCGGCGTCTGCGAACGCCTTAACGCGTTCTTCGACAGCGGGTTATAATCGGCGAACGACCAGTTTAGCTTTCTTTGTTTTAACGTACGCAACATAAAAGCGTTCTCCGCAAGAGAACGCTTTTATGTTGTCTCAGGTCGACGCGCTTTTAATCGTCGTTATTCTTCCGCTGACGAATTGTTCTCCTCAGAAGGAAGATCATGCAATTTCAGGACGACAAATTGCGGATTGGAGTAAACGCAACAATTGTCGATGAAGATTTGCCATCGACGCGCGGCCTCAGGAACAGAAAAGATCGTATACGGGGGAGTTTCGACGACTGCGTACTGATAGCCGTAACGTTCGCTTTCTTTGAGGATCCGATCCAGCCCCTTGTTAATGAAGACGACGTTCAGAGCCTGATTCCATCTCGTCGGCGAATCCTTGGCCTCGCCGGGGTTGGCGTAGAAATGCTCCATCTTGCGATTCCATTTGACAATTGACTTTGCGTCTTGCGGAATTTCCTTCCAATTTCCCGCCTCGGCGCGATGCGCGTGCCATTTAAAAGACTCGCATCCTCGAGGAACTAAAAAAACCGCTTCTTGGGGCGTATTGTCGCGCGCCCACTTACATGCGTCGATCCAGCCGTCGGCGATTGATTCTTTCGGCGGCGCGCTGCGCGGAATCACCTTAACGCCGCGCATATCGACATAATAGGCCAGTCTCCACATAGGGCCGACGAACCCGATAATCGCGACCCAAAGGATGAAAGCGGTTAGGAGCGGAGTCGACGGAACGCGCGGGACGTTCGCGTCGTCCTTTGACAAACGCCGCCCTTTGAAAAACCAGAAAAAGGCAAGCGCCAAAAGAAGGAACGCGCCGAAAAAATCAACTGTAGCGATGAACGAGAGGCCCTCCGTCGGTTTAGGAAGGGGCAGGAGCGCGTCCGTCGCAGTCGCCTTCGCCACGGCGACTGCGTGACGATAAAAGACGAATCGGAACCCCCAATACGCCGCGAGAACGCCTAATAGCGTTAAAAAGCCGCTAGCGGTCGCGTCGTAAAGAAGACGCGTTCCGTCTCCCGCGCGACGCTTCTCGTCGATCTTCTTCAAAAGAACGTCAAAAAAGAACTTAGCAAGACGCGCGACGCCAAAGACCAAACCGAAGGGAACGGCCCAGTCGGAGAGTCTATACCAATAATATCTTAAAATCCCGGCGGCTTCGTGATAATCGGCGATGCGTCCCGATTCGGCGAGCCATTTTGATCCCCAGTCGACGGTTGCTCCAAACGCGGCAAAGAGGCACGCCGCGCATACGAAGGCGTTGAGCCTGAAAAAACGTTCTCTTTCGACGGAAGTCGCCTCCAACGCCTCGGCGTCATGTTCGGCGCGCCTTCGTCTCGTAAGGAGCGCCCCCAATACCGCGACGAGCGCGAACGCCAAAACGAGACACGAAAAACGACCAAGAAAGGTCCATGGAAGGGACGACGCCACAAGATGGTGCGACAATCGTTCGTAAACATAAATCCGCCGTGACTCGGCGATGATTTCACGGGTCGCCCCCTGATCCAGACGAAGCGCGGGAACGACGCCTAAAAGAGAAACGAGTCCCCCGAGCAAGAGACCGGGAAGCATCCGCGTCAAGTTCTTAAAAAAGGTTTTCGTACCGCGTAAACGGCGATTGAAAAGGCGCTCCAATATCCACGATAGAAGGCACGCCAAAACAGTCCAACCGCCAACGAGCGCGTGAAACGCCGCGCCCAGTCCCATCAGAATCCAGCCGCGGTTGTACTTTCCTTCAAAAAAGAACGACAACCCCCAAAAGACCAGCGGGAACGCAAAGCTCTTCCCCTCGACGCCCCCTATTATCCATTCCCCCGCGAGGTGAAAAGACTCCAAATAAAACGCAAACCCCATCGCGGTTAAAACGCAGAGGAAAGGAATCGGCAACAGGACGCGACTGAGACGCCGCCAAGCGCACGCAGTCGCCAACCAAACGAGAACGCGCCCCACCCAAACCATAACGTTCTGAGAGAAGAGAAAAGAGAAGAGGCCGAACGTCGCATAAAAGAGCCAGTGTGAATCGGGCGTATTAAGGAAAGGATCGTTTCCGAGCCAATCATGATTCCAAAAGTGAATCGCCTTGCCGACGTAATACTGCTCGTTGACGTCGGGAGTTGGCCATGCGCCATACGCGACAAAAACGGCGACTATCAGCGCGACTTCTAAAAACGGCGTTAATCGCGTCATTATACCTTGTCGAGCTCGCAATTCGGCAAATTTCGAGTCGTATCCCTCTTCAGAAACGTTCGTCATAAAGAACCTCTTTTCCCGTCGTTATGGAGTCCTCCTTCACATTAAGGAAGCATATAGAATCCTAGACCAAAAATCCCTGCGTCAATAAGAGCATGACTTAGCCACGCGCCGTAGATAGAATCGGTCTTCTTATAAATAAGCTGCCATACGAATCCGCCGACGCCTATACTCATCGAGAACAACCAGGTCACGAAGGAATCGTATCCGAAATAGACGCCAAGAATAACGACGTGATGAAAAACGAAAGCGATATTCGCCGTCAACGCGGACGTAAGCCAACTAAACCTTTTTTCTAGACTCCTAAACGCAAACCAACGCCAGTAATACTCCTCTAAACCTGAATGACAGAAAGAGTAGAAGAGAAAAACGACCGTAAAAAGGGCCTTTGATTCGAGTCCGAAACTCGTCAAACGTTCCTGAAACTCGACGCCGGTTCTTTCCACAAGATCCGCGAAGACGCCGGGAGAAGTCATGAAATGACGTCCCCCTAAAAAGATGACAAGCCCGACCGCAACGCCGAATAAGCCGCCGACGAGGAGCCCGCGCGTATTGAAGCGTCGAATAAACCAACGTTCTTTGAGCGCGAAAGCGACATAGAGCGCGGGGAAAGCGAACTGCAACGTTTTCCCCACGGTATAGCAGAGTCGCGAGGTTGAAGGATCGAGCCCTTTGCCTAAAACAAAATACCCCCACGTTAAGAGCGTCGGATAGACGAGGGTGTAAAGAAGAGCTAGAAGATCTCGACGCCGTTTTGAAACGACGGCAGAAGGCGAGTTATCAACGGACGTAGTCACTAGGATCTCCTTAACGGCGCTATTACAAAGAACGGAATGCTTTTCCTGCGGCGGCGATTGTCGCGTCGACGATTTCGTCGGAGTGAACCGAGCACGTGAACATCGTTTCGAATTGGCTGCACGGCAAATAGACGCCGGAATCAAGCATGCTCCAGAAGAATTTGGCAAAACGTTTCTTATCGCAACGCGACGAAGAATCCCAATCTTTGACGGAATCGTCATCCTCCGAAAGGAAGAAGATTGTCGACATGCCGCCGATATGAGAGACGGAAACTTTGACGCCCGCGTCTGCGGCTTCCCTTTCGATACCCTTCGCCAAACGAGCCGTCGTCGCGTTAAGTTTCGTATAGAAATCAGACTCCGCTTCTAAGACTCGCAGAGTCGCGATCCCAGCCGCCGTAGCGAGAGGATTGCCGCTTAGCGTTCCCGCTTGATAGACTTTCCCGACGGGCGTCACGGCGTCCATAATCTCTTTGCGACCGCCATATGCGCCCACGGGCAATCCGCCGCCGACGATCTTCCCGAGCGTCGTAAGATCAGGGGTAATACCGTAAAACTCCTGCGCTCCGCCGCGCGCGACGCGGAAACCGGACATCACCTCGTCGAAAATCAAGACGGAGGCGTGTTTTTTCGTCTCTTCGCGCAGCGTTTCAAGGAACTCGCGCGTACCGGGAACACACCCCATATTCCCCGCGACGGGTTCGACGATCACTCCCGCGATCTGATCGCCGTTCTCCTCAAACGTCTTTCGAACCCCTTCGACGTCGTTGTAATTGAGAAGGATAGTATCCGCCGCAGTACCCGCCGTAACGCCGGGAGAGTTGGGAACGGCAAGCGTCGCGCACGCGCTTCCCGCCGCAACGAGAAGACTGTCGACATGTCCGTGATAACAGCCGATGAATTTTACGATTTTGTCGCGGCCTGTATAACCGCGCGCCAAGCGAATCGCGCTCATCGTCGCCTCCGTACCCGAATTAACGAGGCGAACGCGCTCAATAGAGGGAACCAAGCGAATAATAAGTTCGGCAAGCGTATTTTCCGCAAGGGTCGGCGCGCCAAAGCTCGTTCCGTGCGCAACCGCCGCGTTAAGAGACTCGGTGACGCGAGGATCGCAATGTCCCAGAATCATGGGGCCCCACGAAAGGACGTAATCGATATAGCGATTACCGTCGACGTCATACATCCACGGACCTTCCGCGCGTTCAAAAACCACAGGGGTTCCCCCAACGCCGCCAAAAGCTCGCGCGGGGCTGTTGACGCCGCCCGGAATCAAAGTTAACGCTTTTTCGAAAATCTCACGACTCTTATTACGATTCATCGCCTAAGCCTGCCTTTTCTTTCACCTAAATGTCAAATCGCGCGGCGTTATTAGCCGCGCTACTCGCGTCAGTATACCACGCTATCGTCGTCGCCGCAAGGCTCGACAAATGCAACCTCTTTCAGTCTTGGAGCTTACTGATACAATGGAAGGGCACATGACGCGCGCGCCGCGCCTCCTCTAGTCTAGGAATCGATATGTCGAACGACGCCACACCCTTTTTTTCCTCGCCAATCTTTCGCGAACGCGTTTTGGAAGCTATTAACAGCGAACTCCACGAGGACGCCGTGCGCTCGGCGTTTGCCCAAAACGAACGCTTCTGCCTCTTTTCCGACTCATTTGAGGGAAACGGCAAAGGAGTTGAAATGTTGCTCGAATTCACAGAGTCGGGGAGCTCTGCGGGCGCTCTCAGCCTTCCGATTGAACTCGCGTCAAATGGAGAAGGAATCTTTCTGGGAGACTGGAAAGTCGACGTTGTAGTTGACGGACGCAAACTTGCCCCTGTCGGAAACTGGGAAACGCTGTGCGTGGACCTGGATAAGTCGTACGTCTTCTGCGAACGGTCTCTTTCGCTTGAAGGAGGTCGACTCCTTTCGAGACGAATCCTTCTCTCGTACGCTGAAAAGATTCTTCTCCTTGTCGACGAACTCCTTCCGAGCGCGGCGGACCGCGCCAATCCTGTTCCGCGGGAACTACGCGCGTTCTTCGACGTTCCTTCCGAAATTAAGGTTCAGCGCGATCCCCGCTCTCCCCTTCTCTTGTTCCGCGCTCAAAACTCGCCGTACGAAATGGCAAGCGACCAAGAGAAAGAAACGTCCAAGGGGAAGAAGGAGATCGTTCCGTCAACGCCTTCGACGATCGTCGCACGTTTATTTCCGCTGGGTCTTCCTTCTTTCGACCAAGAGCAATCCACTCATGGCGATCTGAGGTTTTACGCAGACTTGAGGAAAGTCTCTTTTCGAGTCGTCTCCACGACGTCGACGCTCTTCTGCCCTCTCCTTTTCGACTTTAACCGACGCCGAGCGTTGCGCGACTTCTCTTGGACGCCTCTCACTGTGGGCGAAAACTTAACGGTCGCCGACAAAAAAGACGCGTTCGGCGCGAAATTACAACTCGGCGCGGAACAGTACGTACTTTACGCTTCGACGTCGGAACGGCCTGCCGTCCGTTCAATCCTGGGGCGTCATCTTCTTTCTGATTTTCTCTTCGGCAAATTCATTTCAACTCGAGGAGTTCATCCCCTCGTAGAGATTGAACTCGACGAGAACTAGCCATAAAAAAGACGCGCGTTTTTTAAAAAAGCGCGCGTCTCAATCATCCGCCTAAATTCAGTTCCAAACGCTCTTCATCGGCCAAATAGTCGCTTTTGCCTCCTTGGCGCCCTGCACGCGCAATAACGGCGCGTCGTTTTCATCTTCAGGCACGAAACATTTGGCAATTTGAGAAAGGCCGTCGTTCGCAAAAATTTCGAGCGAAACGCGATCGAGGATCAACCTCAACTTCACGTTTCCGTCAACGACTTCGAGGGGCGCGACGACGCCGTCGTGGGTCATCTTTTTCTCAGCGGGATCAAGCAAGATTTTACGTCCGCGCAGTTCAACGACGGCAGGCTCGTCGCCAAGCGTAATTACCGCTTCGCAGTCGAGAAGTTCGTAATCTTTCGAATCGCCCTCTTGGGGAACGAGCGTAAAATCGGCGGCGGATCCAGACTTTTGAAGTTGCAGAGCGTTTCCTCTCAAGGTTTCAACTTCAACGACCGGGTTAATGCAAAGGCGCGGTCCGTCCGCAGTCGAACGAAGGGTCAACTCGCGAGGCACGGTGAACTGCTGATTGAAGGGGCTATCGGGATAAACGCCTCCTTGCATCCATGAAAACTGGATGCGACGTCCGGGCGTGTCGGAATAGGTCTGCGCGGCGTAGTCGTTGCCGCCCCATTTGGCGTCAAGAGGAGCGGTACGACTCTTAAACTCGCGTCCGTCAAAATCGCCGACAAGGTATTTGCCATTTCCACCCCAGAACACCCAGGCCTTATTATTTTCGTCGCCGTCGATCGCAAGTTCGAAAATATCAGGACATTCTGAACAACCAAGTCGCTCGATGCGGCATAATTCATTCCACTTCTTCAAGTCCTTCGAACCGAAGAGCGCGTAGTCCTCTCCGTCGAGATAGAGAGCGCATACCCACTTTTGAGAAGGATCGTGCCAAAAAATTTTGGGGTCGCGGTTTCCGCCGACGATATGTGGGATCGTTGGATTCCCTTCGTATTTCACGAGCGTTTTGCCGCCGTCCAGAGAATAGGCGAGCGCTTGAGAAGCAAGGTTGCCATAGCGCATGCTCGGCCCATTGTAGGTAAACATGAAAACAAGAGGCGCAGAGCCGTTGGGATCCTTCTGAAAACCGGTCGTATTGTTGACGTCTACGGCCCCGCTTCCTGAAAAGATCGTGCCAAGTTCGTCGGGATAAAGCGCGTCGGCAACTTCCGTCCAGTGAAGTAGATCGGGGCTAACAGCATGTCCCCAAGTCATATTCCCCCAGTTGACGCTCATCGGATTGTGCTGGTAGAAAAGATGGTAAACGCCGTCGTGGAAAACGAGTCCATTCGGGTCGTTCATCCACCCAACGCGCGGTGAAAAGTGGAATTGCGGCCTATATTTTTCTCCGTACGCAACTTCGCCATGATGGAATTCTTCTTCGAATCCAAAGGGAGCCAGTTCGCAATCGGCGGGAATTCGTTCGACAACGACGCGAATCTTTTGGCCGCGATACGGAGCCATATCGACGTAGGAAACGAAGTCGCCGGGTTTCTTCTCGTCATTCGAGGAAGAAATCGCCGCAGTGAATTCGCGAACAACCTTGCCGTCGCATTCGATCCGCACCCACGACTCCGCGCCACCCGTCTTAATTGGCAAAGTCAAATAGCGCCCCGAGACGTTCAAATCGCGCGTCAACTCGACAAATCCGCGCCGTTTATCGCTGAAGGAAATCTCGTCGACGTTGATATGTCCCCAACCGCCGGTCGCTTCGTCGACGATGCGGAAAAAGCCCTTTTTCCCCTTCAAATCAGCGACGTTCCACGAGCTCCACTCCAAAGCTTCCGTTCCGCCGGGTACAAGGTTGGGCCCCGACGCCTTGCGGACGACTTCCCCGTCGACGACGAGCTCAAGGCAAACGCCGGGAACTCCGCCACCGCCGATCAAGAAGTTGATATAATCTCGGGCAATCTGGAATTCGGGAGAAGTCATCTTTCCGGTTGCTTTGTCCCCGCCATAGAATGAATTGACGAGACCGTCGCCGATAAAGCCTGAAACTTGCATTTGTCCGGGAAGCGTTCCTTTCACGGGGGCGTCGCCAAAGGCGCTCCCTTCAACTTTCCAATCTCCGTAATCGTTCCCGTTAAAATCGGCAAAGATCGTTTCGACCTTCTCCGCTTTTTGAGTCGCGTCTTGCGCTAGCGCCGCGCTGCAACTACCGAACGCCGCTAAAACGCCGATCGTCCATAACGCAACGCGTCGAATTCCAGTATTCCACAGCATTGAAAACTCGCTTTCTCTTCACAACATGGAGCTAAAAACGATCGCACTTCGATACGATCCGCTATTTAAAGAAAATATACCGGGCAACGCCGGGAAAAGCAAGAAAGCGGGGACTAACGACGCGTCAAAACGCGCAATTTATCCAAGGTCGGCTGCAAGAGGCGCAAAAAGAATCCCACCGCAAAGGCTGAGATCAACGTTCCTTCCCGAATCCCCACAACTTTCGCAATGAAAAGAAAGGAAATCAGGGCGGCGGAGACGGTGAGAAACGCGTCAAAAGTAATCTTCATAACGCCCATCTTCAATTTAATGGCGTTTGCAAGCGTCTTGACGACGCCGTCTCCTGGGAGATAGAGGACGTCGGCGGCGAATTCGCAAGCCAAACCCATTGCGACGAACGCGCATCCAACGACAACCTCCATGACCTTGAGCGGATAATACGACGCGGGGAGGTACGCGCATAAAGCCATGCTTAGGTCGATCAGAATTCCGAAAAGAAAGGTACAGGGAATCTGTAAGAATTGAAGTTTCCCAAAAGACCGCCCTTGTATCGCCCATTGGACGAAGAAAAAGAGTAAATTGAGTATGAGAGTTGTCGTTCCGAATGTGAGTCGAGGTAAGTAGTCCGATTCGACCGAAACGCAGTGCGCCACCCACGCGACAGAAGAGATCGGGGACGTTCCAAGATTACTACTCGCCGTCAAGGCAACGCCAAAACTCACTAATAAAATTCCGAGAGCGCAAAGCGCCACGCGCTTCGCCGCTACGAAACGATTCGACATAAGCTACAACACCTTTCAAGATAAAGAGGTTTTGTTTGTTAAATTTGATCCTTCGTCATAAGGGAAGCGACGCCGCAAGGGGAGCTAATAGAACCGTGCAAACGCCCGTTAGACCGATCGCGAGTCCGCTGAAGGCGCCTGGCGTCTCCCCCAGTTCAAGCGCCTTCGCCGTCCCCATCGCGTGGGAACTGACGCCGATTCCAAGCCCTTGAGCAAGGGGCGAGACAATACCCAAACGGCTCATGATCGACGAACCTAAAACATTTCCCATAATTCCTGTGAAAGAAATGATTCCGCAGGTAATCGGGACTACCCCGCCGAGCTCTTGCGTTACGTCGGCGCCGATAGGGATCGTAATCGATTTCGAAAGAAGCGTCACATACTGTTCATATTCAAGACAGAAGGCGCGCGAAACAAGCCAAACCAACAGGAAGTTGCAAAGAACGCCCGTCAAACATGCGCCAAGAACCGCTCTCCAATTCGCCTTGACCAATTCGAATTGACGATACAGTGGAACCGCAAGGCAAATCGTCGCGGGGGTCATCAGAAGCGAGAGTCCGGAGGTCGCCTGTTGATAAGTCTTGTTGTCAATTCTAAACACGACCAAACCAAGGATAGAACATCCGATGGAAATGAGGATCGGATTGACAACAGAGCTCTTATAGCGTCGCTGGATAGCGCGACCGATCAAATACGTTCCAACCGTTACTAGCAAGCACAGATAACGACTTTCGTAGGGTAGAACTTTCAAGGCGTCCCAAGTTGAATTCACTTCTTTCCCCTCTTCGAAAAACGTATGATCCCTTCCGCAGCGCCGCTGGCGGCTACGCCTACGAGCGCAGTTCCTATCGTTGCGAGCAAAACGACGGGAATCGCCATGCTTTTAAGGACGTCAAGAGAATCAACGATTCCAACCGCAGCGGGAACAAGCGTCAGCGGAAGTAATTCCAGCAAGATCTTCGAAGAATCTTCAATCGACGAAACGCGAATAATCCCGCACGACAGACAGATAAACAGAACGACGAGCCCATAGACGCTCCCAGGTATCGGCGCCGGTATTACAGCCCGCAGGAGTTCGCCGACGAGGGCGACGGCCAAAATGATACTAAATTGCAACGCATACTTCATTTCATAGCCTTCAATAAGTCGCCTTAGTTTGCTTCGAAACGAAAAGTCGAAAGCAAATTATGCGAAGTACATCCTTCTCATTTTATCACCGCGTCCCTATTTACAAGGGGGAAGATTTATCGGGCTTTACTTGTCGTCCAAATCTCTATAACCCTATTTTCAAAGAAGTAGAAAATCCTTATAATATGGCGTACTTCGTTTTAATTTCGCGAATTTAGAGCGGTTGTAGCGGCGCTGAAAGCCGTTGCGATAATTGCAGAAAGGCGGCTCATGGCGATTCGATTTGTATATTTTGACCTGGGAAACGTTCTATTGCACTTCAGTCTCCACAGACTCTGTTTTCAGTTGGCGCAACTCTTGAACAAACCGGAGGCGGAGGTATGTGAAAGTCTATTCAACGACCAGAGATACCGCGTTTATTCCTGCGGAGAAACGACGACTCAGGAATATTACGACGAGGTTTGTTCAACACTGTCAGCCAAACCGAACCTTGACGACTTTTTGAACGCGATGAACGACATTTTCTGGACAAACGACCTGATAATGCCAATTCTCAAAAAGCTTGCGAAGCTGAATTTTCCTCGAGGAATCCTCTCAAACACGAACGACGCGCACTGGAGTTATGTGGAAAACGCCTTTCCTCAGATATGGAACGCCTTTGACGCTCACCGTGTCGCAAGTCATAAGGTAAAGACCCTTAAACCGTTCCGTGAAATTTACGAGGCGGCTTTCGAGGAAGCCAAAAGAGAAATTCCAGATCTTCAGCCCGGAGAGGTATTATTCATTGACGATTTGGAAGGGAATATCGAGGGGGCCGCAAAGTTTGGCTTCCAGACGATCCACTACGTAGATTTTGATAGCTTCCTTGAAAATTACAAACAGACGAATTTGCCGTTGCCGTCGCGTTACAAGGACGCCGACTGGAAAGAAAAACTGCAAGCGTGGACGATCGACAATCAGCCCCAAAAGGAAGAGTCGTCGGACGCGCCAGGTCCAGAAGAGGACGAATGAGCGGACTTAAGTAAGGGACGTTTTTACCACGTCCCTTTTTCATTGCCTAAGGAACTGCCAATTTGACTGAAACGGGGATTGACGGACGCGGTCGATCGCCGCGAAGACGAAACAGGCTCGGAAAACCCCGCCGGTCGAATAGTGAGAAAGGCCGGAATTCTAAGGGAGAATGGAACTAAAACCTATTAAAAAGCGTCGACGGGATGAAAAAGATTCCTATTGGCGTCATTTATGCATTATTTTTCAGAAAAAGCACGCGATTCGACGTCTCGCCGGCGCAGTAACGGCCTTGGCCGCGTCCGACGACGTCGCGAGTTTTCGCAATCGTAATTATCAGGACGGCGCGGTTGAACGCGTCGAGCCGCGTTATACAAGATCAAAAGATCAGGAGTTCAAGAATGTCTAAGAAAAAGTGCGACGCCGCGTCGGAAGCTAAAAGCTGCTGCGGAGCCAAGATCCTTCCCCTCGGCGACCGCGTTGTTGTTCGTCGCGATGAATCTGAAGAAGTTACTGCGGGCGGTCTCTACCTTCCTGAAAGCGCTAAGAACAAGCCTTCGCGAGGCGTTGTCGTCAGCGTTGGCGACGGACGTCTCCTGAAAGACGGCACGCGCGCTCCCCTTGCCGTTCAAGAGGGCGACCGCGTTCTTTTCCTCTCTTACGCCGGCGAAGATTTCAAATTCGACGACTGCGAATTCCTCCTCATGCGTGAAAGCGATATCCTCGCTATCATCAGCTGATCAATTCGCGTTCGTATTGCGCCTTGTCGCGCGTTCTTTAACTAAATATTCAACGATAGCACACATTTACATATAAGGAACAATATTATGGCGAAAATGATTGCTTTCAATCAAGACGCTCGTGAAGCGCTCCGTCGCGGCGTAACGAAACTCGCGCGCACCGTCAAGGTTACGCTTGGACCTCGCGGTCGAAACGTCGTCATTCAGAAGAGCTTCGGTTCTCCTCTCGTGACTAAAGACGGCGTCACGGTCGCCAAAGAAGTCGACCTTGAAGACGCTTACGAAAACATGGGCGCCAAGATGGTTCGCGAAGTCGCCTCGAAGACGAGCGACGTCGTCGGCGACGGCACCACCACCGCAACGATCCTCGCCGAAGCCATCTTCAACGAAGGCATGAAAGCCGTTGTCGCCGGCGTCAATCCTCTGCACATGAAGAACGGTATGGACAAGGCCGTTGAAGACGTCGTCGAACAGCTCAAAGCAATGTCCATCTCCGTCAAGGACAGCAAGGAAAGCATCGCTCAAGTCGGCGCCATTTCCGCCAACAACGACGCCGAAATTGGCGCCCTTCTCGCCGACGCTATGGAAAAGGTCGGAAAAGACGGCGTTATCACGGTCGACGAAGGCAAAACCCTCAAGACCGAAGTCGAATGGGTTGAAGGTATGCAGTTTGATCGCGGATATCTCTCTCCCTATTTCGTCACCGACGCACAGAAGATGGAATGTGTTCTTGACAACCCCTACATCCTCCTCTTCGAAAAGAAGATCTCTTCCATCAAGAGCTTCATTCCCGTTCTCGAAGCGGTCATTAATAGCGGTCGTCCGCTCCTCATCATTGCGGAAGACGTCGACGGCGAAGCGCTTGCCACCCTCGTCATCAACCGTATGCGCAACAATCTGAAGATCTGCGCGGTCAAGGCGCCTGGATACGGCGATCGTCGTAAGGCCATCCTTGAAGATATCGGTATTCTCACCGGCGGCGAAGTCCTCTTCGAAGCTCTCGGACGTTCTCCCGAAACCCTCACGCTCGCCGATCTTGGAACGGCCAAGACCGTCGTCGTCAACAAAGACACGGTCACCATCGTCCAAGGCGGCGGTAAGACCGAAGAAATCCAAGGCCGTATCGCCCAGTTGCGTCGTGAAATCGAAGTCTCCACGAGCGATTACGACAAAGAAAAGATGGAAGAACGCCTTGCGAAGCTCGCGGGCGGCGTCGCTAAGTTGAATGTCGGCGCGGCTACGGAAGCCGAAATGAAAGAAAAGAAGGCTCGCGTTGAAGACGCTCTCCACGCGACTCGCGCGGCTGTTGAAGAAGGCGTCCTCCCCGGCGGCGGCGTCGCGCTCTTACGCGCCGCGTCTCTCGTCAAGCCCGCCGAACTTGAAAACGACGAAAAGGTCGGTTACAACATCGTCCTTCGCGCTTGCGCCGCTCCTATCACGCAGATCGCCGACAACGCCGGTAAAGACGGCGGCGTCGTCGCTGAAAAGGTTCGCGACGGTCAAGGAAACTTCGGTTACAACGCCCTTACCGACAAGTATGAAGACCTCGTCGCCGCAGGCGTTATCGACCCCGCTAAGGTTACTCGTTCCGCTCTTCAAAACGCCGCGAGCGTCGCGTCCATGATGCTCACCAGCGACGCGTTGATCGCGGATTTGCCGAAAGAAGAAAAGGCCGCCCCCGCCGCTCCCGATATGGGCGGAATGTATTGATCCGCTAAACCTTAAGCGTTTGAATCGCCAGCAGGGAAGCGTCTTTCGACGTTTCCCTTTTTTATTGAAATAAAACAAAAAGGGATAGAGAGTCTATTTCCTACACAATCATAACTCCGTCAAATAACCGTAAAAATTTTCTGTCTTACACCTTGTCAAAATAATGAAAAAGGGTATACTAAAGACAATTCCAAAATTCAGCTGTCAATTGTGCAAGCTTTCGAATCATTTCTGTGATTGGCTCACAATTGTGGATATAAATCCGGGCTAACCACACACCGGCCTGCGATTATTTAGGGGAGCGTTCGAAACCGAACGTTCCCTTTTTTTACGCGCTCATCTCTTCTATTCGCAAGAGTTTTCTTCAATTCGCGCGCTTCTTCTCACGCGCGCAAAGAAGGCCGTTCGTCGCCGTCTAATAGAATATACCCTTTTCTCGCTTTTATCTCGTTACTAAATAAAAAGGCCGTCGAATCGGAGACTCGACGGCCTTATAGTTATTCTCAAACAGAAGAGATCAAAGCGCTAAAATCACGCCTTCTTCCACTTCCATTCGCCCGGAACCGGAACGGAATTTTCGTAAATGAATTCGCCTTCCGCAGGCTGCGCCGGAGCGGTGGTATCGGGAAGCACGGGGGGAAGAGCGTCCCAGAACTTAGCGGGATCATTGGCTTCCAATTCAGCGACGAGATCATATGGGAAGTCGTCGACGCCATTCGCAACGGCGTCATCCCAACTGATTTCAGCGCCAGAATACGCGGCGTAGCGACCCAAAACGGCGGTCATGGAGGAGTGAGCGGCCCACCAAGCGTCGTTGTGCTTAATGTCTTCGCGGATGTACTTCGCGTGCTGAACATGTTCGTTCTTGTACGGATCGGGATTGTCGCCTTCGAAGCGCCAGACGCTTTCGCCAGCGGCGTTATTAACCCAACCGGCGCCCGCGGTGCCTTCGGTGCCGTAGAACGTTTCGCTGACGTTGTTCCAGCAGTTGCCCTGCTGACGACACTGGCTGAACATCTGACTTCCGTCGGCGAAAGTGAATTCGCAATAGAAGTGGTCGAAACGATGACCGGAGTTCTTGAAACGGGGGAACTTACGAACTTGACGTCCGCCCATCGCGTTGCAGCGGATCGGGTGCGCGTTCGGGCTATTGGGATCGCCGAGGCTGTGAACCCAGTTTCCGACGTCGATGTTGTGGCAGTGCTGTTCAATGATGTTGTCGCCGCAGAGCCAGTTGAAGTGATACCAGTTGCGCATCTGATATTGCATTTCGGTATCGCCATTCTGACGAGGACGTTCCCAGATGCCGTCGCCGTTCCAATAGACGCGGCTATACATCAAGCGACCGATCTTACCGGCTTTGATCTGTTCGACCATGCCGATGTAGTTGTTCTGATAGTGACGCTGATAACCGCAGACCACCTTGAGGTTCTTTTCATCGGCAATCTTGGCGGCTTCGATCGCCATGCGGTAACCGCGAGCGTCGACGGCGCAAGGTTTTTCCATGAAAACGTGCTTACCGGCGTTCACGGCGTAGGTGAAGTGAATCGGACGGAAACCAGGAGCCGTCGCGATGATAACGGAATCGCACTTGTCAATCGCCTTCTTGTAAGCGTCGAGACCGAAGAAAACGCCGTCCTTCAAATCATAGCGATCGTCTTCCATTTCGGAATACGCGTCCGCGGCAGATTTCGCGGCAGACTCGAAAGCGTCGGCAATCGCGACAACTTTAACGTTGTCGCCGACGTCAAGACGCTGCTGGAGAGCGCCACGACCACGACCGCCGCAACCGACGAGCGCAAGCTTGATAAGATCGCTACCGGAAGCGTTCGCGCCGCGCGCTACGCTCATGCCGCCTACTACGCTCGCGCCAGCGAGGACGCCGGTCGTCTTCAGAAAATCACGTCGTTTCATTATTTTCAACTCCTGAGTTAAATGGATATAGCACGTCGCTGCCGCATGACGCCTGCGACGCCACAGTTATCGGTATTTTCTTCAAGTTCTCTTTAACCGTTGATTTTACACAAATTCTATCGTTTAGACTATTTGTGCGTCGTTTGCTTTAATTTACCAATTACTACGGCCAATTTCAAGCGTTATTTTAAAAAATTTGCCAGTTTTTTGGAAATTTGCCAATTTATTACTCGGTAACGCAATTGGACTTACGACATAACAAAAGGCGCGCTTCGCACTCCAAAAACAAGGATACGGCGACTTCAAAGTTGTCACCGTATCCTCGCGGATATTACGCCTTCCTCCAATTCCATTCGCCAGGCACGGGCACAGAATTTTCGTAAATGAATTCGCCTGCTCCCGGCTGCGCGGGGGGGAACGAATCAGGAAGCGTCGGAGGTAGGACGTCCCAGAATTTCGTGGGATCATTCGCTTCGACTTCCGCGATAAGATCATACGGGAACTCGTCGACGCCGTTGGCGACCGCGTCGTCCCAGGAGATCTCCGCTCCGGAGTACGCGGCGTAGCGTCCTAAAACCGACGTCATCGACGAATTCGACGCGAACCACGCGTCGTTGTGCGCAATGTCTTCGCGAATAAATTTCGCGTGATAGACATGCTCGTTTTTGTAAGGATCAGGGTCTTCTCCCTGGAACTTCCATATCGTCTCGCCGTTGAGGTTCTTAACCCAACCGCAACCTGCGGTGCCTTCGGTTCCGACAAAAGTTTCGCTCACGTTAAACCAGCACTTTTCTTGATGTCGGCATTGACTGAACATCTGCGTTCCGTCCGCGTACGTAAACTCGCAGCAGAAATGGTCGTAACGGTTCCCCGCATAGAGATATCGGGGATATTTCCGCACTTCTCTACCCCCCATGCCGTTGCATTTCACCGGGTGCGCCGTCGCGCACGTCGGATCGCCAAGGCTATGAATCCAGTTTCCAACGTCGATATTGTGACAATGCTGTTCGACGATGTTGTCCCCCGTTATCCAGTTAAACGGATACCAGCACTTTACTTGATACTGCATCTCCGTCATACCGGGAAGTCTCGGACGACGGGTAGGATTCCCCTGATTCCAGTAAACGCGGCTATACTTCAACTGGCCGATCTTCCCTTCTTTGATCTGTTCGAACATTCCAAGATAGGGATTTTGATAGTGACGTTGGAAACCGCAGACGACTTTCAGATTCTTCTCGTCCGCAATACGCGCCGCTTCCTGAACCATTCGGAACCCGCGCGCGTCGATCGCGCACGGCTTTTCCATGAAAATCTGCTTACCGGCGTTGACCGCATAGGCGAAATGAACAGGTCGAAAACCAGGAGGCGTCGCAAGAATCACAGAATCGCATAACTCAATCGCCTTTTTATACGCGTCAAGTCCAAAGAAAACTCCGTCTTTAAGATCAAAACGCTTGTCCCCCGTCTGTTCGAAAACCTCTACGGCAGAGCGAGCGCCCGCTTCGAAAATATCGGCGATCGCCACGACTCGCACATTGTCGTTCACGGCAAGGCGCTGCATCAACGCTCCGCGTCCGCGCCCCCCGCAACCAACGAGCGCAAGCTTAATCTCGTCGCTACCGGAAGCGTTCGCGCCGCGCGCTACGCTGGGTAATTGACTTGCCGCAAAAAGGACTCCCGCGTTTCTTAAATAATTCCGTCGTTTCATCTCGGTTCCCTTTGATAGGTTTGTGAAGCGTCATGATCAATCGCACGACGCGACGCAAAACGCGCGTCGCACAAGACGACGACAATCATATCAAAAATGGAATGAGATTTCAACTATCGGCGATTAGATAAGCGATCGAATGTCGATCGATCAATCAAGGAAATCCCCTTCTTTAAGGAGGCGCGGCACGTATTCTTCCGTCATATAACTGATACTTCGACTCACAAGCGCTTCGACTTCCAACTTAAATCCGTTTCGAAGCATCGTGTCAATTTCACGCTGCCATTCTTTTTTGTGTACGAACCAAGGGTAGTCGGCAATTTGCTTCGCGCGTTTACGGTCGACGTCGCTTAGAGAAATTTTCACGCCTTCAGAGAGTCCGCAGCGTTCGAAATCGCGACTACGAACGCCGATAAATTTAGCGTCGGGAGTCGCCATTCGCTCAGATTCGTACGCAAGATTGATCGATCCCTGCTTGACGACGGAATAAATATAATACCCCCAAGGATCGTTATCTAGGAGACAAAAGATCGGTAGTTTGAGTTCCGTGTGCAAGCGATTTAAGAGGCGTCGAACGCCTCGCGGAGGCTGGCCGTTTCCGTGCGTTAGAATACAATTGTGCTTTTTCCAAAACTTATCTTCGTTAAAGCGCTGCCAGACGGTATTTTTTTCCACATGAAGAACGAAATCGGCGGAGCATTTTTTAAATTGGATCACCGAAGGTTCGACGATCGACGGAATCGCGTACCCCCCCGATCCCATCCGCGAGCAATCAATCTCGTCTCCAGAATCGACAATCGTAATATTGCCGACCATATCGCCGCGTTTGTCCGCGAAAAGGTGCAGCTCTTCGCGCAGCGCTTCGAGGAGAACTTCGCAATCCTCAATGACAGGGTCGCACTCGCCTTGGTCGTGAAAAGTGGGCTCTTTCGTTCCCTTGACGTCGTGCTTGAGCATATAGTAGAGACCACGAATACTCGTCGTTTTGCCCATTTCAACGAGGCGTTTAGCTCCTGCGGCGACGAGCGCCGTTTGCATAAAACTCTTCGCTTGCGAAAGATTAAAGAGTTCGCGATTCGTCGTTTTCGCCCCCATCTGAAGAACGCGTTTCTTCTCGTTGAAGGAAACGTTGCTTAAAGATCGCGCGGGAATAGCCAGAACGGGTTCGGAGTCTTGATCCACTAGCGTCGTAATCTTAGACGCAAGATTATAAACCTTGCCGAGGGTGCGCTCGTCCTGGGGAGATAATTCTACCGGTTTGGTGGAATCTTCAAAAAATTGCGCGCCGCCGCGTGTCGACTTCTTTCGCGATTTAGCCATTCCTTTATCGTCCTCTATCGCAAATTCTAGAGCTCCGCGCGCATAATGCGCGCCCTAACTCCTCTTCATTTTAGTCGAAAAACGTATTCTGCCAATAGAAAGCGCGGGAAGGCGGCGAAGAGAGACCAAAAAGAAACGCGGGCGAATAAATCGTCCGCGTTTTCGTTATTTCTGAGAATCAGAAATTTGAAAAGATCGCTTTGAAAGAGATCAGCCGTCGATCGAAATCTGGCACTTAGGATTGATCTTCTTGAATTCTTCCCACAACTTCTGAACGGCGTCGGAGGAATCGCCGAACTTCGTGCCCTTGACATAGAGCTTGCGAAGATTCTTGAGCTTGGCAAGCTTCATGAAACCTTCCGCAGTGAAACCGGCGTTATCGCGCAGGTCGATCGTCGTAAGCGATTCCATCTTGGCGAGTTCGTCGATCGCGGCGTCAGTCACGTCGCCGGCGGCTTGAATCTTAATCGAGGTCAAACCCTTCATGTTTTCCGCAATAGACTTCACGGTGGAATCAGGAACCGGTACGGAGAAGAAGCTGAGGCTCTGCATGTTGCTCCACGCGGGAGAGGAAACGAGAGCGTTGATCGCTTCTGGGGAAACGGCAAGTTCAGAAAGCTCGACGGAACGGAGAGAATCCATATCCTTAAGAGCTTCGATTCCCGCGTCGGACGCGCTCAAGTCGCGCAGTTCAAGACGTTCCAACTTGAGATTCGCAAGACCTTTGATTCCGTCGTCGGTGAAGCCCTTGCTACGGAAGATTCTCAGACCGGTGAGAGACGGAAACTTCGCGAAGAGTTCGGCGCAACCGTTGTCGATCTGGCAGTCTTGGAATTCGACGAACTTAAGATTCGGAGCCGCAGAGAGCTTATCGACGCCGTCGTTGGTAATATAGAAACGGAAGTAAACCTCTTCAAGAGATTCCATGCGAGCCAAATACTTCGCGGAAGAGTCGGAAACGTCGGTGCAACCGCGAAGGTCGACGCTCTTGAGGGTGGTTGACTTCGAAATCTTATTGACGCCGCTGTTCGTGAAAGAGTTGTAATAAGCGGCGAGTTTCGTGAGTTTCGGGAACTCAGGAATCAGCGCGAGGTCGGCGTTTTCGAGCTTCAGGTCGCGACGAATGTCGAGAGATTCGAGTTCAGGGAAGGTCGAGAAGAGTTTGAGCGTTTCAACGGTGATCTCGGAGTTCTGAACGCGGATGCTCTTGAGTTTTTTGAGATCCTTGAACTGCGCGAAGAGTTCGTCGGTCACGTTCGAACCAAGGCACGCGAAAGATTCCAAATCGCCAAGGCGACCGAACAACTTCATATCCTCGAGATTCAAATCTTGGGATTCAGCGACAATACCGATAATCGCGCCGTTCTTCGCCGTCTTAACGGAACCTCGCAGTTCTTCGACGCGAGCCTTAGCCGCTGCGATATCTTCCGCAGAAGCGAGAGGCGGATCGAGGGCGGGAGCCGCAGGACGCGGAGCGGGAGCCGCAGGACGCGCTACGACAACGCGCTGCGCGTGCGTGGCGTCGTAAACTTCCGCAAGCTTCTTGATCGCCGGATCAACGGCGTCGGATTCGCCCGTATAAAGCGTCTGATCCGATGTGTCCGCAACAGAAGGCGAAAGTTCGTCGCCCTTATAAACCAGGACAGTGCCCGTCACATTGGAATAGTCGTCGCCGCAACCGCCGAGGATCGCCGCCGCGCTCGCGACAAGAAGCGCGCTCGCCGTAATCTTCAAACTTTTCATTTGGTTAATACTCCTGAATCACGCCGCCCTACAACATGCCGGCGCCAACTATACTACAAACGCCTTCGAAGTGAGCTTACAACTCCAACGCGCGCCATATAAGCGATCAAACCGCCCCCAAGGCGACTCTTTTCTACTCAAAAAGAATCGTCGGAACGTCGGTGACCAAGTTTTTCGCAATTATACCAGATTGTGACCCAAAGAAAAGCGCCGAGATTTTAACATTTCTCCCATTTTCTCTATCTTTTGTTTCTTAACGTCGCGATTTGACGATTATCACGCGAGCGCTAAAGCTAACTTATCGCGAAGCTCCGACTCTTCGATTTCCGTTACGAGAAACTTCTTTTGACTTGCCAGCTCACCCGACGCGAGGGAAATTTGCGACTTGCGCAATTTCAAGGACTTCGATAAAAATTCGACGATCGCTTTATTCGCCTTTCCTTTTTCCGCAACTTGCGTCACGCATACCTTTAGGGCGCCGTCTTGAACGCCGCGTAGTTCGTTGCGTCCCGCTCCTGGCTGCGCTTTGACGGGCAGATAGACGCCCTCGGAACGCGTTTCTAATTCGATCGACGCGACCAAACGCGGATCAGCCGGTGATTTTTCCTTTGCCATAACTTTCTCGGTTAGAATTTAAAGAATCTCGCGTTCCTCAAGGAAAACTGAAAACCTGTACGAAAAAAACTCTTCGTTGAAAAAAAAACTTGCAAACTCAAGCAAGAATCAATATACTCTATCAATAGTTTTTTTCGTTATTCGCCAACTGTTGGCGGATGCGACAAAGTATACTCTCAGCGCGCGCGCTCGTCAATGGTCGCGCGTAGCAAACGCGGAGACCGATCCGCTTCGCGCAAGACTATGAAAGTCGGCTCGTCCGACTAGGAGCTTTTTCCAATGAATAGAAGAGATCTGTTGAAGGCGTTTGTCGGCGGCGCGGCCAGCGTTGGCTTCGTCAACCTTACAGGAACTACACTTCTGGCTGACGACGCGAAAAATACCAATGAACCAATCAATATTAACGCAAATGAAGGCAAAGGCATGAAATACGATAACGACTTTTTCTACAAGGACGGCGTTTTCCAGCAAGACAAGGCGTTCCAGGCATATTATGAAATGTTCGAAGAGATGAATTATTCCATTGCCGATTCTCTTCGTTCGAACCCGAACTTCTGGGTTGCCGATTTCGGTCTTGGCGATTTTGCGCACGTCGGCATGGGCGGAATCTTCTTCTTCAACGACAAGGAATTCCGTTATTTCGGTCACGACATCTATCTTCTTCCGGGACAGATGATTCCTGAACACCGCCACGAAGCCGCCGAAGGCCTTCCCGCGAAGCACGAAGCATGGCAGGTTCGTCACGGCAGCATCTACAACTTCTCCTTCGGCGGTGAAAAGACCCCTCAAGTCCTCGCCATGCTCCCCAAGAGCCAGCTCGACGCCAATGCGATCTCTTGCTATAATTACAAGTATATGACCGTCGGCGATCAGGATCGTCTCGGCGAACTCTGCGCTCCTCACTTCATGATGGCCGGTTCCGAAGGCGCCGTTGTCACCGAATACGCTTGCTATCACAGCATGGACGGCCTAAAGTTCACCAATCCCAAGGCCCATCCGTAATAGTCAGTCGTCATTACTGGAACGCTCTTAGCGCGTCTTCCCCTTAAACTCTTATAACAAGGTCTCAAACTATGCTTAAAGAAGGACTTCGTTTCAGCCACATCGGCGTTCCGACCCAGGGGCGCACCGATCTCCCCACCTATCTTGAGGGCGCTAAAGTCCACATCAACGACTTCAACGACGAACCCTTCTCCGTCGAATGGTTGCAATTCGAAGAAGGCAGTTGCTTCCCCGAGATTCTCCAAAAACAAGCCCACGTCGCTTACGAATGTGACAATCTCGAAGAAGCTATGAAGGGATACAAGGTTCTTGTGGAACCCTTTGTCGCGATGCCAGGATTAAAAGTCGCCTTCATCGAAGCCAACGGTCTTGGCGTTGAACTCATGGAACGCTTCTGACTCTTGTCGTTCCATAAACCATAAAATAAAAAAGCGCCGATTCTTTTCGCTGTGAATCGGCGCTTTTTTAACTGTCGCAAACGTTTATTTCTCAATCAAGATATTGTCGATCAGACGCGTGGCGCCGATACGCACCGCAAGGAGAACGACGACGTTTCCGCAAACGCGTTCCATTTCGCGGAGACTCGTCGGATCGCCGATGTGCATATAATCGATCTTCGCGCTCGGCGCGCTTTCGATGATCGCCCTCATCGCGTCGTAAATCACGCTTGATTCACGCTCTCCCTCGCTAATAAGGCGTTTCGCCTCTTCCAGCGCTTGGTTCAGAACAAGCGCTTGCCGACGTTCGTCGTCGGAAAGATACTGATTGCGACTACTCATCGCAAGACCGTCGCGTTCGCGAATAATCGGACGCATGTCGATTTCCGTCGGCACGTTCAGATCCGCGACCATCTTTTTAACGACTTGCACCTGTTGGTAGTCCTTCTGGCCAAAATAGGCGACGTCCGCGCGCGTAATATTAAAGAGCTTCAAAACAACGAGAGCTACCCCGTCGAAGTGCGTCGGACGGAAGGAGCCTTCAAGGAGTCCGGTGACGCCGCCGACATGAACGGTCGCGTCAAAACCGCGCGGATACATATCGGAGGGCTTCGGCGCAAAGATGAAATCAGTCTCTATTTTCGAAAGGAGATCGATATCGGCGTCAAGAGTGCGCGGATATTTGTCGTAGTCTTCGCCCGGCGCGAACTGCGTCGGATTGACAAAATCGGAAACGATAGTGACGTCGCATTCGTTCTTCGAGGCTATCGCGAGGCTCAGATGACCAAGGTGCAAGGCGCCCATCGTGGGGACAAGCCCGATCCTTTTGCCTTGGCGACGCAATTCGTCGACTCGACGGCTCATCTCGCGAGGATCGGTTATCAAATACGGTTTAAGTTCTTCATTGGCGGACATAGCTTTATAAACTCCTGGACGCGCGGTCTTGCGTCAGAAATTAAAAAAATTGAGATTGTCGTTACGCGATCGATTCCATTCATACTCGCCGGGATCGACGCCGATGTGTTTCAAGCCTTTAGCGGTTAATCTTCGCCCGCGCGGCGTTCGAATCAACAGTTCGCTTCGCAAAAGATAGGGTTCTACTTCGTCCACGAGAGAGTCCGGAGCGACGTTCATCGTATGAGCGACCGCCTCGACCCCGACAGGTCCGCCTTGGAAGACGCGCCAGATCGTTTCCAAGAATTTACGATCGAGCTGATCGAGCCCTTCTTCGTCGACGCCTTGCATCTGCAACGCGGCCTGCGCGACTTCGCACGTCACAACCCCATCGGACTTCGCGTCGGCGTAATCCCGCACCCAGCGAAGGCGATTATTTGCCAAGCGCGGGGTGCCGCGACTGCGTTTGGCGATTTCGAAAGCGGCGGCGTCGTCCATTTCGGCGCGTAATTTCTTCGCGTTTCGTCTGACGATTTCGGCGAGCTCTTCGACAGTGTAAAAGTCGAGATGCTCGCGCATTTGAAACCGGTCGCGCAGAGGCGCGGAGATGAGACCGGTGCGCGTCGTCGCGCCGATGAGAGTGAACGGCTTGAGAGGAATATTCAGTGTGCGCGCGTTGACTCCCTCCCCCATAGAAACGTCGATACGAAAATCCTCCATCGCGGGATAGAGGAATTCTTCGACGGTCTTCTGCATACGATGAATTTCGTCGATGAAGAGAACCGACCCCTCCTGGGCGTTCGTCAAATACGGGACGATATCCTTCGGAGCGCGCATTGTCGCGCCGTTGGCAATCTGAAAATCAACGCCCAATTCGCGCGGGATGCACATGGCGAAAGTCGTCTTTCCGAGGCCTGGGGGACCGTCGAAAAGGATGTGTCCCAGAGTCTCGCCGCGCTTCTGAGAAGCTTTGACGGCGATCGCAACGCGTTCGTAAACTTCGCGTTGACCGACCATGTCCAACATGCGCGTCGGACGCAGCGCCGCGTCGTCCTCGGGCGCGTTCGACAAAGAAAACGAATCGACATACGCCGATTCTTGCCGCGAGTCAACGGGGGAATCGTCGTTGAAATCTCCCCCTAAAACTACTTTTCTCGACATTGCTAGCCGCCATTATCGCGTCTTCGAAGAACGCTTTAACGATTGTTCATGTAGATTGCTTGAATCAGATCTGCGGAGTCTTTGAATTTCTTCTTCGAACCTTCGAGAACCGAGTCAATCATTCGGCGCGCTTCCGCTTCGCCGTGCCCAAGAGAAAGAAGAGCTTCAAAAGTTTCCGCCACGACGTCCGAAACGTCGGAGCCGCATTGAGAAACGAGTTCCGCTTCATTAGGACGCGCCGCCATCAACGCAAATTTAGGAACCTTGCGACGCAACTTCGCCACGATACGCTCGGCGGTCGCCGGACCGACGCCGGGAAGGCGCGAAAGGCTCTTTACGTCTTGTTCTTCGATCGCCGACGCAATTTCGCGAACGGGACGCACCATCGCGCGCAACGCTTTCTTGACGCCAACCCCGTCGACGCTGCAAAAGATTTCGAAAAACTCTCGCTCGACCTCGGTCAGAAAGCCCAAAAGGCGCGGCGTCAGTCGTCCCTGACCGGGATTACCGTCGATATATTCGATCGTAAAAAGGGAGATCGTCTTCTGAAGCTCTCCCTGAAGTTGACGACGCGTAAACTCAGGGATCAGCGTCTCATACTCGAAAGGCGGAGCCTCAATTATCGCACGCTCGTCGTAAAGCGCGACGAGAACGCCCGTGATTTTCACTATCATGTTATCTGCTTTCTCTCAATCCGTTAAAAGAAAGATCAACGCGTCAAATCACTCCGCGAGGAGTCCGTAATCGACCAAAGAGCGGCGCAAACGTTCGGTCAGCGCGGGCTCCAACTCCGTCATGGGGAGACGAAGCTCGCCGGTATCGCGTCCAAGAAGTTGCATCGCTTTTTTCACCGGGATGGGGTTAGTCGCCAAAGAGAGCATATCGCGGCACAACGGCAAGAGGCGATAATGCAGACGTCGCGCTTCTTCAAGATTGCCTTGATTCATCGCGGCGCAAAGCGCGACAAGGTCGTGCGGCGCAAAATTTCCAACCACGGAAACGACGCCCTTCGCTCCCAGCGACATGAAAGGAAGCGTTAAACTATCGTCGCCGGAAAGAATCGTCAAATCGGTCGCCGCGACGATCTTTGACGCCGCGTCCATCGATCCGGACGCTTCTTTTACCATCGCGATATTCTTGAATTCGGCAAGACGAATGATCGTCTCGGGCTCAATCGCTTTTCCGGTGCGTCCAGGAACGTTGTACACGCAAATCGGAAGATCCACAGACTCGGCGATTTTACGGAAGTGAAGATACATCCCTTCCTGAGTCGGCTTATTGTAGTAAGGGGTGATAACAAGGGCGGCGTCCGCGCCTACCTCAGCCGCATAACGCGTGAGCGAAAGCGCTTCCTCCGTATTGTTGGAGCCGGTGCCCGCGAGGACTTTCGCGCGACCCGCGACGAATTCGACGGTCTTGCGAATCACTTCATGCTGCTCTTCATGCGTCAACGTTGGGGACTCGCCAGTCGTTCCCGTCGGGGAAAGGGCCGTCGCGCCCGCGCCGACAAGAAACTCCACCTGCTTCGCTAAAGCGTCAAAATCAATTTTGCCATTCTTGAAGGGCGTCGTCATCGCAACGGTTAAACCCGCAAAATCCTCAGCGCGCGTTTTCATCTATTTCTCCCTAATATGATAAACGTGACGCAAACGCGACTTCTAGCCTCTCGCGCCTGCGCCCTCGCTTTTTCCCTTAACGGCGCGCTTCTACGCGCGCCCAGAGTCGTTACAATCTCGACGGTTCATTATATCCGTTTTTCGCTCTTTGTGACGCCCCGGTCATAAAAAAAGCCCGACGATCTTATCGTCAGGCTTTAGTACCGAACCTCGGACTCGAACCGAGACGCCCTCGCGGGCAATGGATTTTGAATCCATCGCGTCTGCCAATTCCGCCAGTCCGGCTTCTTTGAACGGTTACCCGTTACGCTCCTTATTCTATCAGCTCTTACGACGTCGACAAGAGGAATTTTTCACTCCTTTTCTAAAAAACTCCGTCAAAGTTGAGTCGCTAGGATTTGAGGTTGTTTTTTGGATCGGAAAAGGTTACGTTCGTCAAACGCTTTTCCATTATCGTCCTCTGAGGAGTCGCTATGAATTCCAACGTCTTTGAGCTCTCGGTTCTTCCCCCCGGCGGCCCGCCAAAAGCGTCTAAAACATGTTCCGAAACAGGTCGCGCTTTTACGCCTGGCGAAAAATTCTACTCTATCCTGTATTATGACCAAGGAGAACTCGCGCGCAAAGATATGTGCGTCAAGGCGTGGAAGGAATTCCACCGTCCAGAATCAACCCTCGCGTGGTGGTCGTCCCGCGTTCCATCTCCTCGCTCGACGGACGACCGTAAAAAAACGAGCTCTCCCAATGACGCGTTGGTCTCCCTTTTCGAAGAACTTCTCTTCAAACCGGAGGAAAAACGCCTCCTCTACGCCCTCGCCCTCCTTCTTGTTCGCCGCCGCGTCTTTCGTTTTGAATTTGAAAACGCCCTCGCTCAGCAAAAGCGATCCTCGGGAAACGCGCGACAAGACTCGATTTTCGTCTATTCGTCCCGAAACGACGCATGTTACGCCGTCCCCGTCGTTCGCATGACTCAAGAGGAGATGGACGACGTTCAAAAAAGACTCGTCGACATTTTGGACAACCCGGAGAACGTTCGGCTCTCGTCCCCTTTCGAAACGCCCTGTCCCAACGATCTTGCCGCGCTTGAAGAATAATCCGCGAAACGCCGCCGCCTTTTAAAAATATTGAGCTTGTCGAGCGGCGACTAATAGGTTACGATGCGAATCGAGGTACCGGCGGTCTCGAAGTATTTCGCCATGGAAGGCGTCTGTCGTTGCGACGACGCATAATATCGATTAGCCGTTTCGCGCTCCAGGATGGAACGCGCGCGGCGCCGTTAGAACTTAATAAACCAACATGTCAACGCTCGCTCTAAATTCGTCGCAAAGCCGTAAAACGTCTCGTGAGGGGCGTTTTGCGTTCAACGCGCGCTACGCGCTTACTTGCCTGTGCTTCGCGACGCTTATGTTCTTCGGTTGCCAGACGACCAAAAAAGTCTCCCTCCCTAAGGTTGTCGGTGAAAATCCAACGACGAGCGAACTCTTGGAAGCAATTAACGACAATAGTTCTAAGATAAAATCTATTTACGCCACAAGCGCCTCTATCGGCGTCCAAAACCAACCCGGCTGGGCAAATTGTCGACTCTTGTACGAACGTCCGAGCAAGTTCAGGCTTGTCGGTACCACGGGCCTCCTTGGACGCGTCGTCGACTGCGGTTGCGACGGCGAAAAATTCTGGTATTGGAATTCCATGCAGGATTCCGGGAATCTCTACTGTTGCAAAATTGAAGAATATTCTCAGACGCCACTTGCGGAAGTCATTCCCGTCGATCCAACCTGGTTCCCCGAAGCCTTAGGAATCGTTGAAATCAAAGAAGAAGATCTCGCCGACGAACCGAAAAAACAAAGCGACGGCTCAATCCTTCTCACCGTCAATAGCAAACGACCGGAAGGCGTCTACAAGAAGCGAATTTACGTCGAATCAGGGACGGCGGCGATCACGCGTCAAGACGTTCAAAATCCTCAGGGAGAAACGTTCATCTCCGTGCTCGTTACGGAACCGCAACTAATCGAATCCGCAGGAGTCGTCATGCCGAAAAAAGCGTCGATTCGTTGCCTGCGAACCGGCGACGTCTTGCTCATCGATCTAGGAGCGCCCGTCCTCAACGATTCTTCAAAGATCGAAGCGACAGTATTCCAAATCCCCACCGACCTCAACGCCAAACAAGTCGATCTGGGCGAAAAAAAGCAAGACGCCGCGCAAGCGAAAGAAGAAACGGCGCCGTCTCGAGCGGAAGACGGCGCAAATGCGTCCGCGTCGAATTACACTCCTGTGCGATCCGACGAACTGAATCAGAACAACGGCGCCCAATTCGCGCTTGACGCGGCGGCTCCCGAGGCGGCTGAAAAAGAAATCGCGGAAAACGCGGGAATCGTCCCCTTCCCAAACGCCGTCTCCCAAAATACGACGCAGTCAACCCCCGCGCGACAGGAAACGCGAATCGCCATGACGACGCGACAATACGCGCCGCCGCAGCTCGTTTTGCCCCCCAACGGACAGCCGGAAGTTCTCCCGGCGTCAGATTCAGCCTTCGCTCAGAGCCTCTTAGCGCGTCAAAACGGAACGACGTTGGACGATAATCCTGCGCAAGACGCGGGCTCGCTCCTTAGCGCTCAAGGTCAACTTGCGACGACGACGCCTTACGTCCCTCAAGACCCCGCCAATCAAGGGTACGCGACGACTCAAGATCAAGGGCTCGCGTCTAATCTCCCTATTCAGGATCCTGTTGCGACATTGAATCAAAACGCCGCGCAGAACCTCGCCGCGCAAAACGCCGCGTCGCTCCAAGATCAGACGCTTGCCCCCAAATTGGCCGCGCAAGGACAAGCGTCGACAGCGGGGCAAAACGCCGCGACGTCCCAGAACCCAAAACTCGCGTCTAATCTTCCGACGTCAAAACAGGCGTCGACTTTGAATTCGGACGCGCCGACTAATCTCGTACCGCCGGCGCAGTCCGCCGCGCTCAATCAAACCTTTACCCCCAACGCCGCGGCGCAGGGAGAGCGCTCGACTCCTTACGCGATATCGCCGGGCTCCGTCACGCCTCCCGTTAGCGCGGACTCGCACCTCGATGCATGGGGCGACGTCGATCCGGAAGAGCTCGACGCGGAAGAAGAACCGTCCGTTCCAGACGATTTTCCCGATTTGCTCGATTTCTAAGGTTTCTACGCGTCAATCGTCCTTGGCTTTGGAGCTCTCTCTAAAATATACTGCGCTGTTCACGACGGGCGACGACCGTTGAGTTAGGATCCGGCATAGGTCGGATCCTTCTTTTATGAAAGGATACGGAAAAGTTTCCAAATTAACGGACGTTCCTTGTTGATATGGCGCGTTAAGAGGACTATAATAGGGAGAAGGAGCGTCGCGTCTCTAGGTGGGGAACCGCGCGACGCTTGCTCGTTATTGTTCGGAGGATCGTTATGCAGCCCCAATCCGTCGTCACGCCCGCAGTGCGCGCTAGACTACAAAAATGTTTTGAGTACGGCAACCAGAAGATGCAGATCGGCGATTATGACTACGCGACCGAAATGTTCGCGCAGTGCGTCGTCGGCGATCCCTCCAATATTCTCTATATGAATTCGTTTATCGCGAATCTGCGCGTCAAATTCGGCAACCAAAAGAAGAAGTCGTCCTTCGGCTTTCTCAAAAAGGCCGCGCGTTCCGCTCCTATCGGCAAACCGAAAGACCTTAACACGGCGATGAAGGACGGCGTTGAAAAACTCAAACGCAATCCGTGGGACGCGTATGCTTACGTCTCCATGGGGCTTGCGTGCCTCGACAGCGGCTTTGACGACGCGGGTCTTGCTTATCTAAAGCACGCGGTGGAAAGCGCCCCGGAAGACGTCGAAATCAATCGCACCGCCGCCATTGAGCTAGGCGAACGCAAAAATTATGAAAACGCGATCCTCTGTTGGGAACGCGTTCTAAAAGCCAAACCGGACGACGTCGAAGCAGGTAAGAAGATCAGCGATCTCATGATGGAGAGAACGATCAACCGCGTTCAGGAGGCGCCGCGCGGCGCTAAAGAAGAAGAGCGCGACGAAGAAAGGGAAAAGCTTTCCGTCGAAGACCAATGCGAAAAGCGTCTGCGAAAGAACCCGCAAGATCGCGACGCGTTCCTGGATCTTACCGAACATTTCTTCCAGAAGGGAAACTATCGTAAGACGGAAGACGCCTGCAAACGCGCGTTGAGCGTCTTCCCCGACGACGATTACTTCTTCCCCAAACTATTGGAAGTCCAACGCGCTCGCGCGTCCGCCGAGTTCAACAAGTTGGCGGAGCAATACAAAAAGAACCCGACCGACGCGCTCAAAGCGAAATGCGTCGAACAGAAAAATCTACATGCGCAAAAAACGTTCGAGTATCTTCAATACCGTTTGAAGAAATCCCCAAACGAAGCGCCTCTCCACTGGGAAATGGGCTCCTTCTTGCTGCGTCATGGGAAGTACAAGGAAGCGATCGGAGAGTTGCAGAAGGCGAAGGTGGACGAAGGAATCGCGGGCCAGTGTCTTCTTGCTCTTGGTCAGTGTTTCCAACAGATTAAGCAATATCCTCTTGCGAGCCTTCACTATGACCAGGCGCTTGGCAAATTGAACGAGCAGAGCGAGGATATGAAAAAGGCGCTTTACCTTGGGGCGCGTCTCGCCTTCGGTTTAAACGATCTTGCGAAGGCAAGCAAATTGGCGAACCAGCTCGCGGCGATAGATTTTTCTTACAAAGACGTCGGAGACCTACTGGACAAAATCGCTCAAAAGAGTAATAATAAATAGAATCAAAATTTTGCGTGGAACATTCGGGATCGGTTCGCTCTCACCGTGGAAGGTTCCGCGCGGGGTTGTTACGTCGTCTTGCCGACTATTAAGTTAAAATAGAGGGGAGGCGTTGGAAGCCCAGGCGGTTGTCGCGTCGCCTTAAGCAAGAATTTCACTCTCGCGTTGAGTCTGAAAAAAGCGACGCGTCTAAACGAGGTCGTGCCGAGGAGGCGCGTCCGGCGTTGCGTTCGATTTGACCCATCCTTCGACGAAACGTCGTTCAACGATTTCGTTTCACCTAATTCGTTGTTCACCTACTTGTACTACGATAACCATGCCAAATATTAAAAGCGCTAAAAAACGTCTTCGACAGAATGTTGTCATTCGCGATCGCAACCGCGCCGCTCGCTCGGTCGTTCGCAATCGTATTAAGAATCTTATCAAACTCCTTCGCGCCGGCGATATCCCCGCCGCCGAACAGCAGTATCGCAGCGTTTGCAGCGCCTTAGACCGCGCCGCCGCCAAGAAACTCTGGCACAAGAATAACACCTCGCGCAAAAAGTCCCGTTTGGCTCGCCTCATTGTCAAGATCAAGGCTCAGAAAGCTAATTCCTGAACTTAGACTTTTGGGTGTTCGCCGTTGCGCGCTGTGTAGTCGAAACGCGTTAGACTTCATGTTCATTTAACGCGTTTAGCTTCTGGCGAAAAAGAGTAGCCGTCGTTTGGCAGGGGGTTGCGCCTGTTAAGTGGCGGCTTTTTCTTTTCTCTATTTGCGGCGCTCTCGCGCTTGCGCCAACTTCAATCTTCTTGTCAACTCAAAACGCGCTCTCCTCCCCTTAGAGAAACGTTACTATCATGCAAATTACCCTTTCAAAGCTCGCGGCTCTCATCAACGCAGAACTCGTCGGCGATAGCAATATTCTCATCGAAAAAACCGCGCCCCTTCATACGGCGGATCACCTTTCCGTCACCTTTGCCGAAAAGCCGGAAAAACTCGATTGGGCAACCGTGACGAAAGCTCGCGCCGTCGTCCTCTCCAAAACCGCAAACGTTCAGATTCCCGATAATATCGCTCAATTACGCGTCGACAACGTTAAAGCCGCCTTTGATATTTTAGCGCGGCTTTTTCACCCTTCTTGCGAACTTTTGAAAAGAGAAATCTCCGCGCAAGCCTATCTCGGGGAGAACGTGACCTTAGGAAAAAACGTCGCCGTAGGACCCTTCGCCGTCGTTAGCGACAACGTGACTCTCGACGACGACGTCACTATCTTCCCGGGAGTCGTCCTACTACCGGGCGTCGTCGTTGGCAAAGGTACGACGATCTATCCTAACGCCGTCGTTTATGAGAACTGCCGCATCGGCGCAAACTGTATACTCCACGCGGGCGTCGTACTAGGAGCTTACGGCTTTGGTTACGACTCATCTTCGGGAGAGCATATTCTTGCCGCGCAATACGGTTCTGTCGTCCTTGAGGACAACGTCGAGCTTGGCGCGTGCGCGACGGTCGACCGCGGGGCCTACGACGCGACGTATGTCGGCGAAGGGACAAAAATCGATAATCACGTCATGCTCGCGCACAATTGCAAAGTGGGAAAGCGCAATATGATTTGCGCGAGTTGCGGTATCGCGGGAAGCGTCGTCACGGGAGATTACGTCGTGATGGCGGGTCGCGTCGGCGTTCGCGACCATATCTCTATTGGCGACGGAGCCGTGATCGGCGCGATGGCCGGCGTCATGGCGAGCGTTCCCGCGAAAGCGAGAATCGTCGGAATTCCCGCGACGCCCGAGATGGAACAGATGCGTAAGCAGGCGGCTCTGACGAAACTTCCGGACACGCTCAGAGAGGTTCGTTCCATCAATAAAGAGATCGCAAAACTTCAGGCGCGTCTCGCCGCGCTCGAAGCGGCTCAAAACGACCAGGAATAATGGGCGAGTGAACCGATGCCAGACGCTCAACCTCTTCCTCTTCCCCAAGACCTCTCCCAAATCAAGCGAGTCGGCTTGATCGCCGGATGGGGACGGTATCCCGTCGTTCTCGCGAAGGCGATTAAGGCGACCGGTCGCGAGATCGTTTGCTTAGCGGCTCTTGACCATGCGGATCCTGAACTCGAGGATATTTGCGACGTCTACCGCTGGAGTGCGATCGGAAAATTCGGTTGGGCGACGCGATTCTTCAATCGCCATAACGTAAGTTACGCGACAATGGCGGGGAAGATTCACAAAGTCCGTCTCTACGACCCCGGTTTTTTGTGGCGCCAAGCTCCCGACTGGTACACGATTCGCTGCTTCGCCAAACATTTCCTATTCCGTAAAGCGGATTGCAAAGACGATACGCTTCTCCTCACGGCGATACGCGCTTTCGAAGCGCGCGGCGTCACCCTTCTACCAGGCACCGTATTTGCACCGGAGTTACTCATGCGTCGACAATTACTCACCAAGCGCGTTCCGTCAGCCGCTCAGTGGCAAGACATTTTTTTCGGCTGGAAACTCGCGCGAGAGATGGGGAGACTCGACGTCGGACAAAGCGTCGACGTTAAGAATCAAGCCGTCCTCGCCGTTGAGGCGATCGAAGGAACAGACGCGGCGATCCGACGCGCCGGAACCCTGTGCAAAAGCGGAAACTTTGTCGTCGTGAAAGTCGCCAAACCGGGGCAGGATATGCGCTTCGACGTCCCGACAATCGGACTAGGCACCGTTCAGACGATGGCGGAAGCGGGAGCCTCCGTCCTCGCCGTTGAAGCGAAGAAAACCCTCTTTATCGATCCCGAAGAAACGATCCGTTTTGCAGACAAGCATAAAATCTCTATTGTCGCGCTTCTCGAGGAAGACGTCGACGATCCATCCCCAGAGAAGCTTTTCGCTACCTCTCTTCTGGAACGCGCGCCGATTCCGGCGGCTGTTCTAACCGACGCCGCGGAGGCTCGCTCTTAAATCTGCGCGATTCGAATCGTCGCGCCATTTGACGCAAGGAGATTCTCTATGAAATATCGTTATCATCTCGCGACGGCCCTAGTCGCCTCGCTCATTTTACTCCTCACCGCTTCGAACCTTCGCGCCTTCGACGTCGTCAATCTCTGGCCGACGACGCCGCCGGGAGACGACGCCTCGCAATACCAAGACCAAGGCGGCCCATGGTATACGCCAAGAATCGAGTTCTGGCGTCCAGAAAATCAAAGGACGCGCGCCTGCGTGCTCATTTGTTGCGGCGGTTGCTACAACGGCGTCGCGTACGAAGTCGAAGGAATCATGCCGCGCGATTTCTTTCTGGAAAAGGGAGTCGCCGTATGTATGATGTGGTATCGTACGCCTCGACGTCCAAACGTCGAAAAACACTTCGCTGCTTGGCAAGACGTTCAGCGCGCGATTCGTATCATTCGTTCAAACGCCAAAGATTGGGGAATCGACGAGGATAAAATCGGCGTCATGGGGTTTTCCGCCGGGGGGCACCTATGCCTCATGGCCGCTACGTCGAGTATGACAAAGACTTACGAACGCGTCGACGCGATCGACGACCTCCCCTGCAACGCTAATTTTGCGATCCCCGTCTATCCTGCCTACGCTCTTGAAGACGGCGTCGACAATGAAAATACCGAAGGAGGAAACGACGCGCCACTCGTCAAAGACTTCCGATTCGACGAACAAACGCCCCCTATGTGCTTCATCCACGGGGACGGGGACGGATATTCCGCAATGGCGTCGGTTATGGCGTATCGTCAACTTCGAAAAATGGGAATTCCTGGAGAGATGCACGTCTACGCCTACGCGAACCACGCGTTCCGCAACTGCGGTCCCGACGCGCCGATCCTCAAATACCCCCAACGCGTTTATGAATGGATGCAAACGATTGGCGTCGTCGACGCGCCCGAATCGGCGAAAGTTCAACATTAGTCTCAGCGCGCAAACGCCTTGATCTATTTCCGATCCGACTCCCTTGAGGGGGTCGGATTTTTTTTATCTAATTCATCTAACTCCTAGATAATCATACATGGAATTTGCATTATACGAACTTTTACAACTATATTTAAAAAAATTTCAGGGTTTAACGTTGTCAAAAAACAGCGCCGTTATTACAATATAAAGGTACGGAAAAATGAAGCTGCAAACGCTAAAGAAATACATAGCATTTGTTTATTACATACAACGAGTCGCTCGGCGGAAAACGTCGCGTTCTCGTTCGATGGAATAATTCCCATACCCTCGTCGATTTACTGTTATGTAAAGGAGACCTCTTATGAGTTTTTCTTCTTCCGTGCCTTCTAACAACAGGCGGGGCTTCACTCTTGTTGAACTCTTGGTTGTTATCGCTATTATCGGTATCTTAATTGGACTTCTGCTACCGGCAGTGCAAGCGGCTCGCGAGGCTGCTCGTCGTATGCAGTGTACGAATAATCTCAAGCAATTCGGACTTGGCTTCCAAAATTATCACGACGTCAACGGAGCCCTCATGGCGGGCGCCAATGGCGCCAACGGTTTCACCTGGGCGTGGAAAATCCTTCCCTATATCGAACAAAACGCTCTGTACCAGACGATCGACTGGAAAACTCCGACATACGCCGGAACGACCAACAATGCGAACGTCTTTAAACAGCAAAACAGAATCGGCATGTTCAGCTGCCCAAGCGACAATCCCGGCGCCGTTATTTCTGGCGACACGACGACCCTTTATAACGACCGTTATCTCGCCAACTACCTGGTCAGCGTCGGCAGTACCGGATGGTACGACACGATCGGCACAGTAATCGGACAAAATTACTGGGTTGAAAAGCTTGACGTCAACGGCGCCGCCAAACACCACGGAGCCTTCTTCGGCGGTCACTATCAGTCTGGCGCTTACGGAACTTATCAGCGATGGTCTTGCGCGACCGACGGTCTCTCCAACACCGCGATCATGAGCGAAATTTTGATCGGTCAGAGAGACGATCGCGGACGACAAGATACGCGCGGCGCTTTCTGGCGAGCTTGCCTCACCCCCTTCTACTCCCACTATAATACGCCGAACTCCACCTATCCGGACAAGATGCTCTACAGCTACTGCCGTTGTAAGGATCTTCCCGAAATGAATCTCCCGTGCAAAGACTACAAGCTCACTATTACTGCCTCTAACGGAACCTCCCAAGACGTCGCATGGGTCGCGGCGCGTAGTCGCCATTCCGGCGGGGTCAACGTCTGCTACGCCGACGGTTCCGTTCACTTCGTTAGCTCTACCGTCGACGCCGACGTCTGGCGCGCCATTGGCTCTACACAGGGCGCCGAAACTGTTCAGACCCCGTGATCTATTGAGGTGTTTTTCATGACCAAAAAGAATTTCGTCGCCGGGCTATCCGTTCTGCTTCTTCTGACTCTCATTTTCACGCCAGGGTGCGCTCCTAAAGAAAAACGTTGCGTTCTTACGGGAACGGTGACGATCTCCGGCGAGCCGTTGCCTTCTGGAATCCTTCAGTTCACGGCCCAAAATCCCGACCCAAAGAAGTCGGTAGTCGGGGCGACTGCCGACATTATCGACGGAAAGTATACTCTTCAGGAAGGTTACGCGCTCCTTCCCGGCGATTACACGGTCAGCGTCGTCGCGAACTTGTTCCGTAACAAGAAAACGGGGGAGCTTGTCGATCCTAACGACCTCAAAGACGGTTTAATCGATCCCAGCGCAGTTGAAAGCGAAGACATTATTCCGCCCGAATTTGGCGTCAACTCCGAACAAGTTGTCGCCGTCGGGGAAGACAAGACGATGACGTACGACGTCGCCATTCCATGATAGAACTCAATAAAATCGCGTCAAAGAGCGTTACCTAAAGGGGCGACGCTCTTTTTTTGTACATAAATAAAAAAATCATCCCCTACAGTTGGACTTTTTCGTCCTCTTTGTTTATAATGACATAAAATGAGGGGAAGTTTTCCGAGATAGGAAAATTTTACCCTTTACCAGAGAAATTTATACAAAGAATCTATTAAAACAAAATATCTATTGTATAATTCAAAAAAACTCTGAAGCAAAGTCTGTTGGTTTTATTACGGCGCCTGCGACTTTGTCCCCAATAGATCCATTCGTCAAGAAGGGAATAATAGATGAAAAAACAAGCCAGTACAATCAGTCGTCGTTCCTTCCTTGCCGCGACGGCGGCGGCCATCTCTGCGCCTCAACTCGTTCCTGCCAACGTTTTAGGGTATGACGGCGGGGTTGCTCCGAGTAACAAAATCAATCTTTTCCATATCGGATTGGGAAATCGCGGTAATGAACTCCTCGGAGGATTCCTCAATAACTCAAATTATCATGTCTTAGGCGTATGCGACTGCTATAAAGCCCACCTTGACCACGCCAAAGGTCGTGTCAATCAGCGTTATGGGAACGAAGACGCCGCCGGTTACGCGCATTACGAAGACGCCCTTGATCGCGAAGACGTCGACGCTATCGTCTGCGCCACTCCCGATCACTGGCACACGAAGATCTCCGTCGAGGCTTGCCGCGCCGGTAAAGACGTCTACTGCGAAAAGCCCTTGACTCTGACCCTTCAGGAATCCCGTTTGATCGTCCAAGCCGCGCGCAAGTACAATCGCGTCTGCACAAGCGGCAGCCAGCGCGTTATGGAAGACTACGGGTACATCGCTCCTATTCTCCAAAGCGGTTGCATCGGCGAAGTCAAAGAAGTTTACGTCGGTTTGGGCAATCCTCCGTGGCACTGCTACCTCCCCGAGCAGCCGATTCCGGAGGGCATGGATTGGGATCGTTGGCAAGGACAAGCGCCTCTCGCGCCTTACAACAGCGAACGTTGCTCCGGCAGCTACGGCGGCGGTTGGCGTAATTACACCGAATACGGCAACGGATTCCTCGCCGACTGGGGCGCTCATAAGTTTGGCGGCGCCATGTACGCGCTTGGTCTCGACGCGGAAGAGCCCGTCGAGATTCTCCCTCGCGGATACAACGGATCCGACTACGTCTGCGCCGTCTTCAAAAACGGCGTTAAGATGTATCACGCGTGGAACGGACCTCACGACATTACCTTCATCGGAACCGAAGGCGAATTCCGTCACGGTCAGAAGATGGATCCCCTTTATCCTGTCGAAGTTCGTCGTTATTCCGGCGGCGCCACGAATATCGCCGACGACTTTGCCTTCTGCGTTCGTAATCGTCTGCGACCGTTCCAAGACTTCTTCTATGGAGCTTGCACCGCCTCTGTGTGCCAACTTATCACGATTGGGCATAAACTCAATCGTCAACTCAAATGGGACGCCGCGAATTGCCGTTTCATCAACGACGAGGAAGCGAACAGACACGTCGCTCGCGTCCAGCGTTATCCGTACGTTATTCCCGTCGTCTGAAGTCTCGCGACATAATCGGTTTTTTCAAAAAAAAAAAGCGCGCGGAGATTACTCTGCGCTTAACATACAGAAATAGAGACGAATACATGAAATTCAATTTGAAAAATTCCGCGCTGATCCTTACAGCGTCCCTGTCTCTCTGCGCCTTTGCCGCGCCGAGCTTCGCCCAAGACGCCGCCGAAACCTTCAAGGCTACCGTCGAAAAAATGTCTCCAAGCGATTGGACTAACGACGATCAGATCAAGGAAATGGAGAACGCCCAGAAGACGTGGATGAATCTCTGTCTCCAACAGCTCGATCAACGCGAAGCCGCCCTCTCGCTTATGAAAGAAGCGCTTGGTCAAGATTATCCGACCGCGACCAAACAATGGCTCCTCCACCTCGTTGGATGGGTTGGCGACGACTCCTGCGTCGACGTTCTCTCTTCCTTCCTCACAAGCGACGAACCCGCGCTCTTTGACGAAGCGGCTCGCGCGCTCGTTCAGATCGGTTCTGAGAAAGCGGCCGCCGCCCTCAACGCCGCCAAGGAAAAGATCGACGATCCTAAGAAAATCGACGGCTATCTCGTCAACCTCAACGTCGATCTTTCTATCGGCGTCGAAACCGAGCTTCCTTTGGCCCTACCCTACCTTTCCGACAAAGAATTTGCAGACTACCTCGCCAAATTCAACGACCTCTCCGACGACGATAAAGCGCGCGCCTTAGGCGCCATCCGCGTCAAGGACGACCCCGCATATCTCGATATCGCCCTCGACTCGCTCAAGTCCGAGAACGAATTCGTTAAGCGCGCCGCTCTCCTCGCCATCGAGAAGATTGGCTCCGGTAAGAACTTCGACGCTCTTTACGACGCTTTCTCCTTCGATCGCGGTTTTGTTGAACGCGTCATGGCGAACATTGCGACCGACGACTTCGACGCCGCTCTCGCCGCTGCCCTCAAGAAAGAAAAGAACAACGACTACCTCGCGTCTCTCGCTTACGTCGCCAGCCTCCGTTACGACAAAGAAGAGGTCGCCACCCTTCTCGATCTTGCCAAGAAAGACGACTGCGCCGTCCGCCTCCAGCTCCTTGCCGCCGCTGAAAAGCTTGCGTCCAAGAAGAACATTCCAGACTTCGTCAGCGCGTTCCTCGCTATTCCTCAAGGCGGCGATCGAGACCGCGCCGAGCAAATCATCTCAAGACTTTGCGAAGGCGACGCTACTCCTGTCGTTAAGATGATGAATAACGATAACGGCGCCCAAATCTTCATGCTTTTGGGACGTATCGGCGGCGACGCGGCCCTCGAACAAATGGAAAAGGGACTCGCTTCAGGTCAGCCCCAGATGGTCGCTCTCACGATTCGCGCCATGAGCAATTGGCCTAACGCCGTCGTTTGGGAAAAACTCCTCGACGCCGCCAAAGATCAAAAGCTCCCCAAGCAACTTCGCATCCAAGCGCTCCGCGCCTTCGTACGCGTTATTTCTCTTCCTGACGACCGCGACGGTATCGACATGTCCGACGACGACAAACTCGCCAACTTGAAGACCGCCTTCGAGCTCGCAGAACGCGACGACGAACGCAACCTCGTCCTCGAACGCGTCGGCGCCGTCCGTACTCTCGATTCCGTCCGCTTCGCCCTCTCCAAAGTCGACGAAGCAAGCCTTTCCGATAAGGCGATGAACGCTATCCTCGACCTCGCGCACCAAGACTATCTCCGCAAGCAAGACAAGGAGCTCTTCAAGGGCGCTCTCGACGTCGTTATTGAAAAGGGTAACGATCAGCAACGCGACCGCGCGACCGGCTACAAAAACAACATCAAATGAGTTCAATCCTTTGACAGATTTCTAATTAAACCGCGACGCTGTTCAACGCAACGTCGCGGTTCTTTATTGTCTAAGCGCCCCTTTTCACTATAATGCTATGAAGGTTGTCTCGCGCGCATTTTCTTAAAAGGATTCAAGAATGCATTTCGACGTCATTTCCAGACTTCGCCAATCCCAATTGAAATTTGTCGTCACGATCTCCGGCGGCGGTTCCCCCTTCCTATCGGATTATCTATCCGTTCCCGGCGCGTCCCAGACCTTTCTTGAAGCGCGTATTCCGTACGCGCCTTCGGCGACGGACGACTTTCTAGGATTTCACCCGGAAAATTATACTTCGGAACGCACGGCGCGACTCCTAGCCGCCGCAGCGCTGCGGCGCGCTCAGATCCTCGCGCCCGACGCCAACCCTCTTGCGCTCCTGGGCGTCGGCGCAACTGCGGCGCTCGTATCGGAGCGTCCAAAAAAGGGCGCGCATCGCGTTCATTGTTCCATCCTCTCTCGTTTGGGAACTTTTTCAGCGTCGATGACCCTCAAAAAGAACGCGCGAACACGCGCCCAAGAGGAACGACTCGCCGCCGATTTTATCTTCTCTACCCTCATGAAAACGATGGAAAAAGTTGAGCAAGGATCTCATAAATTTTGGGCGGAAAACAGGGAAATTCTTCCCCTTCGAACGCTCGAACCACTCTCGTGCGACGACGTCGCCGAATTCTCCTCCGTCATCGTCAATCATGAAGCCGCGACATTCCTCTACGCTCCAGACGATTCCCGAGGGCAAGTCCTTCTTGCGCAAAATGGTCGCGTCGACCCTCTTCCTCGCTATCCTCAAAAAGACGCTCGATATCTCATCTTTCCAGGTTCTTTTAACCCCGCGCATCGAGGGCACGCCGCAATCGCCCAGATCGCCTCGTCGCGTCTCAATTGCCCCGTCGAATTTGAAATATCCGCGCACAATGTCGACAAACCGCCCCTCGACCCGCTAGAACTAACGCGCCGAGCGGCCCAGCTCAACAAGCTCGTTCCAAAATCGACTCTCTGGATCGTCAACGCCCCGCGATTTGTCCAAAAGGCCCGGATTTTTCCCGGCGCGATTTTCATCGTCGGAACCGATACGATTTTACGTCTCGCAGATCCGAAGTACGAGAATAATTGCGTCGCCCAGCTCGACTCAGTCCTCGAAGAACTCCGCGCTCTAAACGCGCGATTCCTTGTCTTTACGCGCAGAATCGACGGAAAAATACTCTCTTCAGACGCCCTCGTCGACAAGCTTCCCGGCGCGCTGCGTCAACTCTGCGAGTTTCTTCCGCAAGACGTTTTTATCGACGACGTTTCTTCTTCAGAAATCAGAAAGCAGGAGAAGGAAAACTGGTAGACATAAAAAAGGCCCGCGTCCTTCACGCGGGCCTTTCACACGATGAATTCTTTAATCAATCGGTAAAATAGACCTTTGAACCGGGGGCAAGGAAGATTTTCAGTTGCGAAATCTCTCGATTGCTAAAGATAAAGCCGCCATTCTCAGGAACGTCTGTTCCAATCAATTCCGGGCGATTCGTCCCTTGAAGTCCGTGACCGTCCGAAAGGGCGATCCAGTACGCTCCAAGGGGATTCTCCGGGGCGCCTCCCGGAATCGTGATTTTGGCGCCGGAAAGATCGACGGCGTCGCAAGAGGGTTTCTCAATCAGCGACTCGACGACGCACGATCCTCTAAAATTCGCGTCCTGACGCGGAATACCGCACTTGAACCGTCCGGCGTAGAGACCGTTGAAAGTCAGCAAAAGTTCTTTACGCGACGCGGAGATTTCCGCAGCGACCGGTCCGCGAAATACTTTGAGTTGCGCTCCGGGGGGGAGCGGCGAATCCGCAGGCAACTGCACGCCGTTAATAACGGCGATCGTTTCGGGAGAGACGCCGTACTCCTTCGCGATCGATTGAAGAGTTTCGCCAGGCAACGTTTGACGCATCGGTTCAAGAATCGCTCGTTTCGGGTTATAGAAGATTTCAAAAGCTAAACCGTCGAGCGTCGAATTGATCCGCGCGACAACGTCCGTCTGTCCTTGAGCGACGTAATATCGCCTAAGCGTATTGAGGGCGACGAAAATATCGCGCGCCTGAGCGGCGGAGGCGACGTCGCGCGCGCCCTTTAACGCAAGGTTAAGCGCCGCCGGATAGTTTTTCGCAACGATCAGTTCGGAGAGGGTCGGAGTCGCGCCGGTTGCGCACGCGGCGGGATCCTGAGGCGCTTGAGCGGGATTGGCGCATGCGACGGAGCTCTGAATCGCGGGAGTCGGCTCGGCGGGAGTCGGAGATGCGGAAGACGCCATTGCGGCGCCAGCCTCCGCTAAGGTTTGCGGTTGCGGAGCCGCGTTCTTTAGAGACGCCTGTTGGGGCGTCGAGGACGCCGACGATTCCGCGATGCCCTCCGGCATAGGAGCGACCGACGGCGCGGCGTTCTCATTCTGCGCCGCAACGGCGGGTATAGCGGCGACATTCAAGGCGTCGGACGCGTTTTGTTGCAAAGCCGTCTCTTGCGCGTGCTCGCTAAGAAGCGCGTTCGCCTCGGAAAATTCCGCGCTCTGCGGCGGATCCGCGAGCGTCGTCAACGACTCGTCCAAACCGTCTCCCGAGCCGTTGAAGATCGGATCGTCCAGAGGACTGTCGGCTAGGTTCTCGGGAGCGGCAAGGGGAGCGGGTTCGGGTTCGGAAGAACTCTGAGAAAGGAGAGTCTCGTCGGCTGGAAGATCTGTCGGCGGAAGGTCGGCGTCTTGTAACCCCGTCGCAACGCCCGCAAATCGAGAGCGAACGGGAGAATCGATCGGTTCGCCGCGTTCTTCGAGGATTCGAGGAGAAGCGATTTGGACGCGCGATTCCGCGCAAAGCGAGTCGTCGTCGCCGTTAGTAAGACGCGCGTTCTCGGCGACGGGAGCGACTGTCAATTCGGAGTCGGCGACTTTGGCGCGGTATTTAGCGGGCGCAATACAGAAGTTCGCGAGAGACGATCGAACGGAACTTAGAGGGGGCGGACACGTATCCCACGCGCTTTCGGGAAGAAACGTCAACGCGCCAAGCGTCGCGAGAAGAATCATAGCAAGCCATGCAACTCCCTTTAGCATATTTTCCGCCACGATACGTCCTCCTGACGTTCAAAACCTTTATCAGTCCGTTTCCCTGGAATAAATACGCCGCTTCATTCGAGACGTCGAACGGAAGCAAGCGCGCCAAAATACCTTTGACGCACTGTAATAACTTTTTCGCGAAAAAAAAAGAGCAAAACGCGTATAGATTTTGCCTCTCTCCGACTTCACAAAAACGGCGTTCTTTTTAGAATAATCAACAACTGTGCGAACAGTTCTCCACGCGCCGGAGAAACTCGGCGCTTCTTTTAAAAAAATTCTTTAAAATGGAAGATAAAATCTCTTCAATACGGATCGATCGTTACATGATTGAAGGATCGATTCCACGCGCTTTGTGGCGTTTTGCCATCCCCTTCATGTGCGCCTACCTTCTGCAGGCGTTTTACGGAGCCGTCGACCTTTTCATTATCGGAAGATATTGCGACGAAGCGGCGATCGCCGCCGTCTCGATCGGCGCTCAGTTTTTGTTCGTTGTCACCGGGCTCACTCTAGGTCTAGCGACCGGGAGCACGGCGCTTATCGCCAAGCAAGTCGGCTCTAAGGATTCAGAAGGAGCCGCGCGCGCAATTGGCTCAACCGCCGTTCTCTTTTTCCTAATCTCCGTCGTTCTCACCCCAATTTTGGCGCTCTCGACCGATTACTTTGTCGAAGCGATGAAGACGCCGACGGAAGCGGTCGACTATACGCGCCAATATGTCTTCACCGCCGCGTGCGGGATCCCGCTCGTGATTGGCTATAACGTGATCGGAGCCATTTATCGAGGGTTCGGAGACGCCGTCACGCCCACGATCTTCGTCGTCGTTTCATGCGTCTGCAACATTATCGGCGACCTGATCCTTATCGCGCATTATGGGATGGGACCTCTGGGCGCGGCGATCGCGACGGTCGCGTCTATCGCGTTAAGTTTTGTTGCGTCCATCGTTTATATTCGCGTCAAACGTTTTCCGATCGAATTCCATCGCCAGCATTTTCTCCCGAGTCTTGAATCTCTCAAGAGAATTCTTGGAGTTGGAGCGCCTCTCGCCCTGCAAGACGTCTTCACGAACGTTTCCTTCCTCATCATTCAAGCGCTCGTCAATTCAATGGGCGTTATGGAAGCGGCGGGACTCGGGGTCGCGCAGAGATGCATCGGATTCTTCTTCCTTCCCGCGGTCGCCTTCTCCAACGCCGTTACGACCGCAACCGCGCAAAATCTTGGCGCAAAGCAACCCAAACGAGCGGCAAGCGCCGGCTTATGGGGAACCCTTATCGCCGCGACCTTCGGAGTCGTCTTCTGGCTGTCGTGCCAGTTTTTGGCGACAAACGTCGCGGGACTTTTCACACACGTCGACGAAGTTGCGCGACAAGGCGGACTCTATTTGCGTTCGTTCATGATCGATTGCGTTCTTGTCGCGCTAATATTCAACCTGAACGGATACTTCTGCGGGTGCGGAAAAACGTTGATCGTTTTTCTGCACAGCACGGTTACCGCGTTTATCGCGCGTATTCCCTTGTCGTATATCATCAGCCGAGAAAGCGATTCCACACTCTTTGACGTAGGTATGGCCGCGCCAATATCCTCTTGCCTTTCCGTCGCCGTGTGCGTCTGCGTCTTCCTGATTTTGCGAAAAAAGACGCTCGCCGTCGCGTCGCCCCCTAACCTTTCCGCTTAACGCGAACTACGGAAGATCGCGCAATTTGCGTTCTTTTGCATTGTCGAGGAGTTTTTTCACTTCCTCAAACGCGTTGAAAAGAGGGACGGAACTCGGATTCCGCCCCTCTTTTTCACGTCTCTTAATTTCCTTATATCTCTCGACGAGCGCTTCGTAAGAGTCGAACTTCTCCCCCGCGAAGACATGAGGATGACGTCGTATCATTTTCTCATTGGCGCTTGTAACGACGTCCTCGAGCGTAAAGAGATTCTCCTCCGCGCACAACTCGATCATGAGGAGCGTCGTCGTCAGAAGATCGCCAAGTTCTTCGCACAGGTTCGCAGAATCACCCGACGCCTCCAGCTCATTGATCGCGCGAACGACCTCCGCGGTCTCTTCTACGCATGGAAGTTTAAGCGTTTCAAGCTTCAGACTTTGAAACCAAGGACAACCGGTCTCTTTGTCTCGAAGCGCGGCAAGAAGTTCCGTCAGCTTACGCAATCCCTCCATACTTTTTTCCATCTCGAAGATTCTCCTTACAAATCGGCAAGAACTTGAGCGGGATTTTCCGCCGCCTTCACTTTATCGTACGCGCGCGCGACCACGCCTTCTGGATCGATCACATACGTCGTTCTCAACGTTCCCATCGAGACCTTGCCCGCGCATTTCTTTTCTTTCCAGACGTCGTACGCCTGCAACGTCGTCAACTCGGGATCAGAAAGCAACGTAAAATTGAGTTCGTTCTTTGTTTCAAACTTTTTATGCGACGCGACCGAGTCTTTGCTCACTCCTACGATAACGGCGCCTTTCTGCGCATATTCCTGCGCCAAACGCGAAAATTCGCACGCCTGTTTCGTGCAACCGGACGTCGAGTCCTTCGGATAGAAGTAGAGCACAAGCGTCTTGCCTCTATATTCGGAGAGCGTATGAGCTACGCCGTTCTGATCGAGTAATGAGAAATCGGGCGCGACTGTTCCCACTGTCAGCATATTTGGCCTTTCCAGAATCAATGTGAGGGAAAAAAATAACGATCAATTCAAACCTGTCCGAAACAAGGGAACGACATTGATCACGGGCTCCTCGTAAGGATGAACGCGTTTAATTGCGGCAAGGGTTTCGTCGAGTCTCTCGGCGCGACAAAGAACCTCGACTTTAAGTTCGGGCGCTTCGCAGATTGAGTCGATCGTTCCGATATACGGCGAGGCGCCTTCGAGAGGACGCCATGTCCCCGTCACGCGCGAATAGGATAGACACGCGTCGTATTTGCCGATGTGCCCGGCGTCAACTTGAATCAAGGCGAGGCGTAAGTCGTTGAAATTATCCTCGGGGATAAAAATCTCCAGTTTGAAAAACTCAAAATTCATTTTTGAGCGCTTCCTTCAAGAGCGGCGCGCCACGCCTCCTCTTTGAACCCGACGAGGACGAACCCCTCTCCGACCAGGATCGGACGTTTGACCAGCATCCCGTCAGTCGACAAAAGTTCGAGAACCTGGGCGTCGCTCATCGTCGGCAACTTGTCTTTAAGTCCCATCGAACGATACAGAAGACCGCTCGTATTGACAAATTTTTTGATCGGAAGCCCGCTGGCGTTGAACCATTGGGTCAACTCGTCGAGCGTCGGTTGTTCTTCTTTGACGTTTCGCGACGTATAGGAAACGTTCTGAGCGTCAAGCCACGCCTTAGCTTTTTGACAGGTCGTACATTTAGGATATTGCACAAAGAGCATGATAAACCTCGTATTCCTAGGGTTCGAGCGCATATCTAAAGAAACGCTCACGCTTATTATACCGTCGCGCGCCGTCTTACAAGAAGAGGACGGAAGAAAGAACGCAAAGAAGAACGGTTCGGCTAAGTCCTATCCGACGCTCGCGTAAAGGGGTCGAGGCCGTCGCTCTTTAAACAGCGCTCAAAATCGCGCATAAGTTCGGCTACCGTCATATTGCTGAAACACTCGACCATAACGCGCTGAACTTGAAGAAGACGGTTCCGAAGAGAAAGTTGAAAAGAACGCGACAACGCGCAATCCGGGGTCCGCGGCTCAGGAAAACGAAAAACGAGTTGTCCTTCCTCGTACAAAACCTCGTCTATCGCTCTGTACACGTCCATAAAAGTAATCTGCTCGGGAGAACGCGCAAACAGGGCGCCCCCTACGCCTCGACGAACTTTGACAAGTCCGGCTCTGCGCAGCTGGCCAATAATACTACGAACGGTCACCGGGTTAACTTTGATTTGACGAGCGACAAACTCGCTCGTCACGCGTTCTTCCTTATAGTGTGATATGCACGCAAGAATCGTAAGAGCAGTTGTAAAACGCATTGAAGTCTGCATAAAACGCTCCTGTACCAAACTCTATCAGAACGGCTGTTAGAGTGTCGTCGACGTCATTTTACCAGATCGACAAGAGTCGCGTCAATATACTCGACAAGTTGATTCGGATTGACGATCACCATCATGCCGCGCATACCGGCGTTGATATAAATTTCGTCGAACAAGATCGCCGTTTCGTCGACTAACGTCGGAAACTTCTTTTTCATTCCGATCGGCGAACAGCCGCCTCTTATATAGCCGGTAAGGTCGCGCAAAGACTTCATGGGGATAAGATCGCACTTCTTATCTCCAAACGCCTTGGCGACTTTTTTAAGATCAAGCTCGTCGCAGACCGGAAGGCAACAGACAAAATATCCCTTTTTCTCCCCCTTCATGACAAGCGTCTTGAACATGCACGACGGGTCGACCTGAGCTTCTTCCGCTATGTGCATGCCAGAAAGATCGTTCTCGTCTACCTCGTATTCAAAAGTGCGAAAAGGGATACCGGCTGTCTCCAAAAGACGCGTGACGTTCGTTTTCTCTGTCGTATGATCCGAATGATGCGACGACATAAAACAATCCTCCTCCATGCCCTAAAGGCGAGGTTTTTCAAAATCTCCCGGTCATTATCCCCCTTACCTAGAATTCGTCAAGCGCAAGAGGGCGCGCTTTCTATGCGCGTCGACTTGCCTAGAACACAGAAAAAAAGTATAATCCACGTTGTACGCCGGTTGAGATATTCGCCAAGTTCTTCGAATATCGCCGACGCTTGAAAAATGAACGACGCCGCTCTCTTCACGCGGCGTTTTTAGGTTAGGAGATACTATGACGACGCCATTAGAGTTGCCGACTATTGACGAAACGACGCCTATTACCGATATCCTTGAAAGAAACGCCATTCTCTACGGCGACGACGTCAGCTTAGTGGAGATATCCCCCGAAGAAGGCGAAACTCGGCGCATCACTTGGAAAGATTTCGATCTCATCGAACCCCCTACTCACCCGTTGGGACTCCGCCGTTCCACAACCTGGAAAAAATTCAACGAACTTTCTAATCGCTTTGCAAATCTCCTCCTTAGTAGAGGCGTTCAAAAGGGAGATAAAGTCGCCATACTCCTTATGAATTGTCTAGAGTGGCTCCCCATATACTTTGGCATACTCAAAGCGGGTTGCGTCGCCGTCCCCCTCAATTTCCGTTACGCTGCGGAGGAAATTAAATATTGTCTGGAACTCTCCGATTCGAGTTATCTAGTCTTTGGCCCGGAATTCATCGGGCGTGTTGAAACGATTTGCGACCAACTCGACGGAGTAAAATCCCTCTTCTTCTTAGGAGAAAACTCTCCGACGTTTGCCGAATCTCTCCATAATCTCACGTCCTACGCCTCGCGTGAAAATCCCGGAGTCAAGCTAACCAGCGAAGACGAGGCCGCAATTTATTTCTCTTCGGGAACCACTGGATTTCCGAAGGCGATTCTTCATCCCCATCGTAGTTTAACCTCCGCGTGTTTCACAGAACAGCGGCATCACTCGCAAACGCGACAAGACGTGTTTCTCTGCATTCCGCCCCTCTACCATACGGGAGCAAAAATGCACTGGTTTGGAAGTTTCCTCGTTGGGGGAAAGGCGGTTTTATTGCGCGGGGTCAAGCCTAAGACGATCTTGCACGCCGTTTCGGAAGAACGCTGCACGATCGTTTGGCTCCTCGTTCCATGGGCGCAAGACATTCTCGACGCCATCGACTCCAAGGAAGTTGATCTCTCCGGCTACGTTCTCTCTCAGTGGCGTTTGATGCACATCGGCGCCCAGCCAGTGCCCCCCAGCTTGATTAAGCGTTGGAAAAAGATCTTCCCTCTTCACGAATACGACACCAATTATGGTTTAAGCGAATCTATTGGGCCTGGTTGCGTGCATTTGGGCGTTGAGAATATCCATAAAGTCGGGGCAATCGGCAAACCTGGCTACCGCTGGGAAGCGCGTATTGTCGACGAAAACCGCCAAGAAGTTGCGCAGGGGGAAGTTGGAGAACTCGCCGTCAAGGGCCCTGGAGTCATGCGCGAATATTATCACGATCCGGAAGCGACGAAGGCGACTTTAGCGGACGGATGGCTCTTCACGGGCGACATGGCCTGCAAGGACGAAGACGGATTCATTTATTTGGTCGACAGAAAGAAGGACGTCGTCATCACGGGGGGCGAAAATCTTTATCCCGTTCAAATTGAAGATTTTCTCCGTCGTCACGACGATATCAAGGACGTCGCCGTTATTGGACTCCCCGACCCGCGCCTTGGAGAAATCGCCGTCGCGATTGTCGAAATCAAACCGGGTCGCGAACCGAACGAGGAATCCCTCGTGAAATTCTGCGAGGCCCTCCCGCGATACAAACGTCCGAAGAAATTCATTTTCGACGTCGTGCCGCGCAATCCCACGGGCAAGATCGAGAAGCCGAAGCTTCGCGAAAAATACTGCGGCAAGAGTCTCGTCGCCACGCAAATAGAGCGCTGAGTCCTCTGACCTTTTTCCAAGTGCCTTCGACTAAGGAGTCGAGGGCCTTTTTGTATTGGACGTCTTAATCACGGGGCGCCATGAGAATAATCGGGAAAGGCGGTCACGCATCGAAAGCCGTCGTCGGTCATTTCCGCCACAACGCGAATCGGCACGCCGAAGCGCTCTTCGACGCAAACGTAACGAGTGGAGTCGGAAGAGTCTGACCGTACGGAAGCGTCTTGGAGCTGAGGACGCCATCGCGTCTTCGCGTCCGTGAGCACGTCGGAAACTTCGTACATAAACCGTTCGCTCGTCCAAAATTCAGGGATTTGAGTTTTTCCGAATTTGACGGCGTCGGGATTCGCGTGCCCTCCCTCCCATCCGCATACGACAGAAAGAGGCTGATCGTCGTTTTGAAACTTGCATCGAACGCTCCCGACTAACGGCTTCCCTTCGAGAATATGACGCGTTCTCTCTTCGTCGACGAGATTGAAGCCCGTACGAACGCTATTGAGGTCGCGTTGTTCTTGTACGTAAGAATAATATTTAAAAGCTCGACCATACGCGCTCGTCACGGTGATAACCGCGTGGCTTTGATCGGCAAACGTCTTCATCTTTTGCGGATTTCGATAACAATCCCAATTTGTCACAGTCATCGCAGTGACGCGCCCATACCGGTCGATTCTTTTGGAAAAAGTTGTCATCCGTCTATCCCTTATGCTGATAATAACAACGTTTTAGGAGTCTTGTTAGTCTTGTTACTTCAAAATACGTTTCTTAGACGATAACAATGTAGGCAAAATCCGCGCCAAAGTCAGATAAAAAAAAACGCGCTTCTAGGCGGAAGCGCGCTTGCAAAACCCTTGTATGAAATTATTAAAGTCGTCCAAGTCCGACAAGACGACGAACCTTGTCGTAAGTCTCTTCGGCGATTGGACGAACCGCGTCGCGACCGCGATCAAGCGTCTCGTCGACAAGACCCGACTTCATAATTTCGGCAAACTTATCTTGGAGCACGGTCAACTTCTCGACGAGAAGTTCCGCGACTTCTTTTTTCAGGTCGCCGTAACGCGCGTCCGCAAAATGTTTCTCCGTTTCTTCTATCGACGTGTCGGAGAAGCACGCGTAAATCGTCAAAAGGTTCGAGACGCCAGGCTTATTCTCTTCGTCGAATTTCACGAACGTGTCGGAGTCCGTGACCGCGCCCATGATCTTTTTACGAATCGCCTTTTCCGGATCGTTCAGGAAGATGGAGCCGCGAGGATTCGCCGCGCTCTTACTCATCTTCTTATCGGGAGACAGAAGATCCCGAATCTTCGCCCCAACTTTCGGAATTAGAGGCTCAGGAACCACGAAAGTGTCGCCATATTTCGCGTTGAAACGCTGAGCAAGGTTGCGCGCAAGCTCAACATGTTGTTTCTGATCAGCCCCCGTAGGAACATACTGCGCGTTATACAGAAGGATATCCGCCGCCATCAGAACGGGATACGTGAAGAGACCGCAACCAATCTCCTTCTTTCCTTCCGCCTTCGCTTTGAACTGCGTCATTCGAGAAAGCTCGCCGATATAAGCGGAACATTCAAGGATCCACGAAAGATTGGCGTGCTGGGGGATCTCCGACTGAACGTAAATATGGTTCTCCGTCGGGGAAACGCCGCAAGCCAAATACATGCCGACAATTTCACGAACGCGTCTGTGCAACGTTTCGGGATCCTGAGGAACCGTGATGGAATGCATGTCAGGCACAAAAAGGAACGTCTCGTAATCCTTCTCATAATTCACAACCTGACGAATACCGCCAATATAATTCCCGATCGTTAATTCGCCGCTGGGTTGAAGCCCCGTCAATAGTCTTTTGTTCATAACTCGGCCTTCTCATGACACAAACAACGCGCCGCTGACTAGTTGCGCGTCTATATTAAATCCGCCCAACTATTATAAGAGCCATTCCCGTATTGACAAGGACGCGCCGACGAGAAGAGACCCGCGTTTCCTTGACGCGTCTAAGCCGGAAAGTATAATGTGTCGCAGGAGATATACATATGTCGGCTAAAGTTTGTGAGAATACGTCTACTGACGACTTGGACGTTAAAAAAACGCGCGCGGAAGAAAACAAGGGATTCCTCTACGCGGTTCTTTCCGCCCTCTTCTATACCGTTTCCCTTGCTTCTCTTAGAGGTTTGACCAATTATCCCGACGTAAGTTCGGACTGGTCGATCGCCGTGAAAGAACTCACTACGGTATTCTGTGTCGCTCCATTCATTCTCATACAATTCTGTCGAGGAAAATTCCGTTTTCCGACCTGGAAAGTTCTCTTTCTAATCACTTTCGCCGGCGTCGCTTGCCAGTTAGTCGGCGCGCGAAATCACTTGGTCGCTTACGCGGCGCTAGGTCTCGCGCTCGCCACGCCCTTGATTCAAGCGGTGCAGCTCATTGTCACCTCGCTCTTTGGAGCCCTTTGGCTAAAGGAACGCGTTACCAAATCGCGTCTCTGCGCCCTCGTCTTACTCATTATCGCCGTTTGGCTTTTAAGCGGCGGAAACGTTTCTCTTGACGCGACTATCGCTGGAAAACCTATCCGTATTGGACTTGGACTCTTTTGCGTTTTTCTCACGGCCCTTGGATACGCCACGCAGCTTTCCGTTACGCGAAAGTTGCTCGGCGCTCCCAAAACGACCCCGGAGGAGGAAGCGCGTTCGGGACGCGCCAACGAATATCTACCGACTTCTCTTAACATGGTGGCGATCACCGGCGTCGGCGCCGTCATTTGCGGCGTCTGCTTAACATTTGAGCGCGGAACGGCCGCCTGGTTCGCTCCTCCCGCCCCGTGCTGGGGATTCGTTCTCACCGCCGGCGTCGCCAATATGATCGGGTTTTACTTCCAGACGGAAAGTCTGCGTCGTCTCTTTGTTCTGAAACAAACGATGATCGCCAACGCGCAAACAATCACGCTCACGCTGGCGGGACTCCTCTTCTTCCATGAAAAATTCACATGGACGATCGCGGTGGGCGCGATTCTGGTCGCCGTAGGCGTCGCCGTCGCAGGAATGGAACACGACAATAAGTCGGCAACGGAGACGGAGTCCGACTCCGGTCGCGCATGATATGGGAGCTGGGGAGCGAACGCTCGACCCTCGAACTCGTCGCGAGTTGCGCGACGTTCCTCTTCGCGTTCGTCATCCTCGCGTCCTCCTTCAAGTCGCGCCGCCAACGCGTTGAAAAAAATCGCAAGACGCGCGCGCTCCTTCCCCTTGCGATTCGTTGTCTTTGGCTCGCGACGCTTCTCGTTCTCTACCTTGAACCGACAATAACGCGTCGAATTGAACGACCCGGCGCTATCGCCACCATACTCGACGACTCCGCCAGCATGACGCGATTCGGAAAAGAAGGCGTCGTCCCTCTTAACCTAGCCGAAGAACTCGAAGAGAACGCGGCCCTCTTCGCGCAAACTTCTCGCGTCCCCTATGCCGCGACGCGTCTTTCGGAACGCGATCCTTACGCGGGAAAAAACGTCTCCCCTCTCTTGGACGCCCTTCGCGACGTCCCAGGGCGCGTCTTACTCTTTTCCGACGGCGTCGTCAATCCCGACGTCAAACATACTGATTTTGACGGAGAACGAGTGGGCAAAGTCGACCTCATTCTCCTGGGAGACGCAATGGAGTCTTTCAATTGGCGCTTAGAGAACCTTCAAGCCGCCCGTCCTGCGGAAAAAGGGGACGACGCGTCCCTCAACGCGCGGATTATCCTCGAGGGAGCAGAACGTTCGCGCGACGCTCGCGTCGAATTATGGAGCCGCGTCGACGAGCGACTCTCCGCGTTAATCGACGCGCAATCCCTTACGCTCGATCCAGGATCGTCCGTCGATTATCACGTTTCTTGGAATCCGCAAAAGGGAAAGACTCAGGGAGTCTACCTCCTCGTCGTGCGCGATCAGTCCGACGCCGGACAGGGAGAATTCGAATCGATACGTCGCTCGCCTCGTCTCCAATCCGACGAATTTTGCACGGAAGACAACGCCGAGAGCTTCACTCTTACTCCTAACGAAAAAAAGACGCGCGTCTTACTCGTCGACGAATATCCCCGCTTTGAATATCGTTATCTGCGCGAAACCCTCCGATGGATCGAAAATATCGATCTGAAAACGACGCTCCTCAAAGCCGATCCTGAAAGCTTAAGCGTAGATCCTCACAACATATCGGTCGATAAGCTCGACCGAAACGCGCTTTCTCGTTTTGACCTTATCATCCTTGGCGACATTTCCCCCGAGGCCCTCCAAGGGAACCTCGAAAGGATCGTCGACGTCGTGGAGAAAAAGGGCTCCAAGACGTCGATATGGTTCGTCGGCCCCAACCGTCTCGCGCGGGATCCTCGCTGGACGCTCTCACCTTTCGCGCGTCTAGCCCCAGGCCCGCCGATTACGCCGCCGCAACCCGATCCGCGCGACTCCCTTTGTCAAGACGAATTCGCCGTCGAACCGACCGTCTTCGCTATGCGCCTCTACCCATTCCTTGATTTGAGAGAACCCGCTATTCTCAACTACTGCTTCTCCGCTATCGAAGAAAATGGTTCCGCGCAAGTTCTGCTCCAAGCGCGACCTCTAACCAACGACGCGGAACCGATCCCTCTTCTCGTCCTTTCCTCGATGGGAACGAACGCCGTCGCCTGGCAAGGAACGGACGAACTGTGGCGTTTGCAAACCCTTGAGGACAAGACCGTTTATCGCCGCTTCCTTCTCGCCACGATCGATTTTCTTTGCGATCCTGAACGTCGAGAAGGAACGATGAACGTTTCGTCAACGGAATCGGCTGAGAGCGACTTGAAGGATCCTTACGTCTACTACGCCCCCGAAACGTCCGAACGAATCCTTGCCGCCAAAGAAAAAAGAAAGACTGCGGCGACGCGAAGCCCTCTCGAAAAATACGCGGTCGCTTCGGGGGGACGCGTCCTCGATTTGCGCAATTTAGAGAAAGAACGCGCTCTACAAGAAGGCAAAGACTTTCTTCAGAAACAAATTCGAAATCTAGAAGCGGAAGAGAGCGTCAAGAAAACGCCCCTTCTTCCTCGCGACGTCCTCTATCCTCTTGCGTTCGCGCTTTTTATTCTCCTTTTCTTCCTATAAAAAGCCGTCTTCACTCGCGGTGAAAACGCGCCCTACTCTTTCCGCCACGCTACGCGCAATTATTCTTCGCTAAGGCGACGCCCTTTCATTTTGTTCTTAATCATCGCGGGCAAACGCGCGATTCTTCGACGCTCCAAGAAGAGGATCAACAATAGCTGCGCCGCGCCGAGTAGAGCGCTCGCCGTAAACAGCTCCATCGTCCCGACGATCACCTGCGCGACGTAGAGGATCGAGAGCGCGACTATCGGAAGAACTTTGCAGGATATGCGTACGAAACGGCGCCGCGTGTCCGCGACGCGCATCGCTATCATCACGGAAAAGCCGACGATCCCTCCTAGCGCGACTCCAACGGGCCCCCATGCGAAATTCAGGAGGTAGCCGCCGAAAACGGCAAAGATCGACGCCGTGAAAGACGACGCGGTAATCATCATATTTTGTTTAAATACGTTGTAAAAGGTTCCAAAAAACGTGCTGATTCCATTCAACGAACCTATCGTCAAAAGAAGCGGAAGAATATACCCTATCTTCCGGAATTCATTCTTCAAAAGAATATCGGCGAGGAAAGGACAAATCGCAACTGCAAACGCCGAACAGGCTAGCACAAAATAAAAGTAGTGGACGAATATTGTCGAATAGAACGAGTCGCGCGATTCGCTGTCGATTTCTCGCGTCGAGGATATCTGCCAAGCCTGTTGAAAAATCGTAACCGCCATGTTAATCACTGCGGGAAGCTTACTTGCCGCTATATAACATCCCGCCAAATCTTCGCCGCCGTTCCACATAATGATGAAACGCCCCGACATGTTGATAAACCAGAAGATCGCCGTATTGAAAACCATCGGGATGCTGAATCTTAGGAGGGCTTTAACCATCCCGAAGTCGACTCCGTCGACGCCAAGGTAGCGCCATAGGCTCCCCGCGAGAAAATAGTAAAGCGCCGTCAGGTAATTCGCAAGAACGAGCGCCGTCAGATATCCGGCGACGCCGTAGTGAAAAACGCCGATAAAGACAATATTGAAGAGCGCCAGGAGGAGCGCGTCGATCGGCCCTCCCATTGCGAAACGTTTCGAATAGCCAAAGCCGCGAACAATGCTCGAAAAATCAGACTTTAACGCCTCGCCAAGGAGAAGAATACAGAAAAAGGTCGCATACTCAAACGGCTTGAACAACGTCGTCAAACACGCGCCGATCGTTACGATAATCTCGCCTATCAATACGACGAAAAGACTCGACGAAAGAAGCGTCTTACGATCGACTCTATCCATCGCGTAACGGAAAACGCCATTCGCCACGCTTAACGTCGCCAGGGGCATTAGGAGCTGCGAAAGATTAAAGACAATCTCCGCAACGCCGAACTCGCCAGGCGACATCCACCCAGTGTAAAGCGGAAGAAGCAAGAACTGAACGATCTTGCTCAGCAGACTTCCAAAGGCAAAGATCCCCACGTCGAGCAGAAGTCGCGCTACGCGTCCGGCTTTATTACCCGTCATATCTTTTTACTCTCCCCGATCTAAAACTCAAATCCGCGACTTGAGCTTCGACCAGTAGAGTTGATATGGCAAATCAGGAAGCTTTACGGTCAATTCCTCTTGCGAAAGACGCATGCGGATCTGCTCCGCCAACTCGTCTTCATTCTCAGGAATTGTCAAAAAGTCGGGAAAAAATTCTTGAAGTTGTTCCGCTCCGGACGACGCCTTATGATCCGCAGTCTTGACAACGATCGTCGGCGTGTTCGAGATTAACGAGAAGATCATGCCGTGATAACGGTCGGTGACGACGCATTTGTAGGTCGAGAAATCTCGGATAAGAGACATGAACGCTTCCTCGTACTTCTCAAGAGGAAGACGCCAATCCATCCCTACGTTCGTATCGATCACGTTATGGCGAACGTCGCGGAATTTACCGAGGAGCGCTTGCAACTTCTCCTCGGTGAAGACGCGTTCTTCGTCGTTGCGCATGCAGAAAAGGACGCCTTCGCGTTGGGCGCGCGGAAGATCGACGCGACCAATCAGCGACGTTACTATATCGGGATAGAGCAGAGTTTTGAGACGCGGAAAAATCTCCTGCGCCGTCGCGTAAGATACTTTATCGCGCGCTATGAGCGTCACATTACGATTCTCGTAACGCTTGCGAATGCGATCTTTAATCTTATTCGAACGAAATTTGATTGTCACCGGAAGAAAAACGCTCTTGTTATTAGGGAAGGTTTTAGTAAACCAATCGTAGACGGGCTCGGGGCGCGATTCGCCGGTAAAGTGGTATCCGCTTTGAAAGAAGATGAGATCGTCTTTTCCCATGAGTTCGACGATTCGACGCTTCCCCCACTCTCCCGCGCCTAAGAACCCGATGATGTAGACTTCAACGAGTTCTCGATCAGGATAATTATCCCGCAACCACTTTTGAATGCAGACCGCCTGAGCGCGATCCCCAAGATTTCCATGATGAGGAAGACACACGTGCCAAACGCGCGGTTGTGAAGAAGGTTGCAACGCGCTAAAGACGCGACGAAACTCAGAAGCGCGATACGCGTATTCATGCCGCAAACGAAAGTCGCCGTAGGCTTTATGCAACGGCTTGACCATACTGCGCAGAAAATTCACGCGTCTAATAAACGCCGCGACGTCCATCGTAAGCTCCTTTCTAGTAGTAAAAATTTCTACTATATGAGCGCCGTCATGAAAACAAACGACGACTCGTCCCGTCTTCAAGATATTCGCGAATCGGAGACGCAGGAACGCCGGCAACGACCGTATATGGAGGGACGTCCTTCGCCACGACGGCTCCTGCCGCGACAAATCCGCCCTCCCCCACCGTTACCCCCGGCATGAGAAGCGCGCCTAGGCCGATGAGACAATTGTCGCAAAGCTTCACGGGCTTGACGACATGGGGAACTTCGTAGTACTTCATGCCGCGTTTATAGACGCTCAAATCACGCTTATGCGTTAATATCTGGACGTTGGGCGCGATTAAAACGTCGTTTCCAATCTCAATCGCTTCGGGATGAGCGTCAAAATAAACGCCCTGACCAATGAAAACGTTCTTGCCGACTTTAACGCCGCACATGCGCAGCGCCGCAGGCGCTATTTTGGTTGAAATCGAAGGAAGAAGAGTGAAATATCGAATGAAATGGTTCATTATGAAGACATTTCTCAACGAAACCAGGCGACAAATTATGGACGACATACGAGCAACTTCACCAAGACGAGTTCGAGTGATCAGGCGCCCCGGCGCCTCAAACATTCCATAGTCTTCCCAAGAAACAGCACATCGCGCAATTCTACCAAACGGCGAAAACTTGGCAAGTGGGGGTAGTCTTTAACGCCTGGATAAATCGTAAGATATGAAAGAGCGCTCCCCTTCGCAGTTCGAGGAGGAGCGCTCTTTAAAGAAGCGAGTCAACGCCTCTTATTTCTCAACGGGGCCGTCGCAAACAACGCGGAAACCGACGTTGAAGACGCGCTGCCACGATTCGTACTCGCTACGAACGCCGGCGCGCGCCCACTTAGGACGATCTCGCCATGATCCCCCGCGCGCGACTTTCTTCGCTTCGAGAGAATTCGCGTTGCGTCCGTCCGCTGGGTCGTAAGGATACGCCTTGTAATCGGACGCCGTCCATTCGGCGACGTTCCCGAGCATATCGTAGAGACCCCAAGGATTCGCTTCGTAGCTGCCGACGTTTGTCGCTATCATATTGCCGTCGTCAACTTCGTCGACCCGAGGAATGAACGCGCGCCATGCCGGAGGATTCGAAATCGGCTGAGGATTGACGCCTTGGACGACAAATTTCACCGTTTGTTTATCGCTAAGGTTCTCATACGCGCCAAAGTCGGCGTCGAGACCGCCAAACCACATTGGCGTGGAAGAACCGGCGCGCGCCGCCCATTCCCATTCGGCTTCCGTCGGAAGGCGGAACTTCATCCCAGTCTTCTCAGTAAGCCACTCGCAGAAATCCGTCGCTTCTTGCCAGTTCACGCGAATGACCGGCTGATTCGGAAGATTCGCCGGATAACCGGGGAGAACGTGATCCTTCCACTGCTGATCGATGAAACGGCTGTCGTGAGTCGCGTCGAAAAGCTTGTACATCGCGTTCGTCACTTCGGTCGTCATCATCCAGAAGGGTTTTTCAATCGTCGCGACGCAGCGCGGAAGTTCGTCTTCAAAACCGTTCTCGTCTCCCATGACGAATTGTCCGGCGGGAATACGGACAAGCTCAATGGCGAGCTCGTCGTTAAGCGCTACCCGCGCTTTAGACTCGGACTCGACGGAAACCTTGAAGAGGCCGTTCTCAGGCGTGGCCCCGTTGACGGACGCGCTTTCAACTTGCATAGAACGCGCCGTCTTGGCGTCGAACGGCCAATTCGAAACGGAAGGCGCGGAATAGTCGAGCGTCTTCTTCTCAGGCTTGACAAAGTCTGGACGTTTCACACCTTCCCAACCATACGAATCGGATTCGAAGTTCAAGGTGTTGTCGGCGTAAAGCGTTTTAAGTTCGACATGGCGATCCGAAATGTTATTCAGACCGGCGTTGACGCGATCGCTTTGACCGGCGTTGGCGACTTCTGACCACGTGCCGAAATAAGGAGCGTTGACGTCAATCCAGCTAAAGAGACGTTCCCACGCCTCCTTATCAAGCTGAACGTTGTAATGTCCCTTGCGAAGGAGCTTGACGAGCTCGGAGGTGGAGACGTGATATTCCATCGGTTGGAAAGGACGAGCGTCGCTTTCCGGTCCAGGACGACGAACGTAACGCGCAAGCGCGTGGTAGGAGTTCGAGAAGTTATTAGGACCGGGAGTCGTGTCTTGGAAATTAGGACGATCGGGCTTCTCGCCGTTGTGGCAGCCGACGCAATATTTATCAAGAATCGGCTGAACTTCGGCAAGGAAGGTAAAGGGGCGTTCAGGGCCGTAGAACGGCTGCAAATCAACGGGGGGCAACGTACGCGCGATCGTGTCGACGGTCGGGGAAACGTCGTTTTGCGTTTCATGACAACCGATGCAGCTCTGGTTTTCGCCGGGCATACCGACAAGCCAAGAGCGCATCAACTGAACCGCCGCGCCATTCTCGTCGAGAGGCTGGATGAAAACCGGCGTGTTCGCGGGTATCTTGAAGGACGCGCTTCCGTCCTCGTAGACCGGAGCGTCGCCGAGGAGGCGGCGACCGTCCCAGCAGCTTTCGAGACCGAAGACGTCGTGACCGCCAATTCCGCGGTAGCCGTAACTGACTGCGTAAACGCGCAATTTCTTGACGGTTCCGCGCGGAACTTTCGGCAAACCTTGACCAAAGTAAACGTCCGTGATAAAGATGTTGGACGTTTTTTCACCAGCGACCGTGCGGTCGGGAAGTTCCGTCGGTTCGTCGCGTTCGACAAGCGCGAAGGGTTCGAGCAAGTGATAGTCCGGCTCGGTGCGAAGAAGCGTCATATTGTCGTAGACGTCGACAAGATACAGAGACCAACGAGAGTCGGCGCGCGACATCCGGCAACTGACGAGGAAATGTTCGTCGTCGAGCGGATAGGGGAAGAGGAATTTCGGAAAGACGTTGTCGACAAGTTGGTCGATCGTCACGTTCTCGGGTGGATTATTACGACCGGGGATGCGCTGGACGACGCCGGAGGTTTCACGACGACCCTTCGACGGATCGAAAATGACTAATTCGCCTTCGCGCGCGACGCCATGGTGCCCCGAGACGATACCGACAAACTTCGACGACTGTCCGGGAAGCGCCTTCGCGTAGAAGGTACTGTTCGGCCAATAGCCGCCGCTGCCGTAATGTTCGACTTGGTTGGTGCCGTCCGGATTCATCGTGAAGACGTAGCGCGAATAGTAGTGCGTAATGTCGACGTATTCCCAGCGCAGATACATGATGCGACCGTTGGGAAGAATCGTCGGATTCCAGTCTTGGTCTTGTTCGAAGGTAAGCTGACGAACAGTCTTACCGTCCTCTTCGACGCGATAAAGGTTGCCGACGACGTCGCTGCCCCCGATGCAGGGAACGCCCATCATCGACGCGGAAGAAACAAAGATCGTCGATCCGTCGGGAACGTAGCATCCCTCGACGTTATTCACGTCGTCTCCCATTTCGGGAGTAACTTGACGCAACGATCCGTCTTCAAGGTTGCACTCAAAGACCTGCCAGGTCTTCGCGTCGGAAAGAGCGGTGACGAGGCAACGATCGGCGTCCCAGTGGAGCGAGATATCGCCGATGAACGATTCGTTAGGACCGCGCGTAATTTCATGAAGCGGCGCTGTGAGATCGCGGAGGTTCAGCGTCACCAGAGAGTCGTCGTACTTTCCCTTGGACCGCGACGCGTTAGAAATCCAGTTCGCCATTAGCGCAGGATTCGTCGTCTTGCGCATCAAGATTTCGTCAAATTCGTGGAGAACCGGATGACTCAACAACACCTCGCGACGGAACGCGTCGTACTCTTTGACGAGCGCAAGATAGTCCTCTTGAGAAAGAGAACCGTCGGCGAAACGTTTCTCGAAATCCGCGAAGCGTTCTTCCCAATCGACGTCGCCGAGTTCGTCCTCCCATTCGTCGAGCATCGCTTCAATCGCTAACTGGAGCGAGTCGCGATGTTCGATCGAATAGGCGACGTCCGGACCGAGCTTATCGATTTCCGCGCGAAGACGACGCGCCTGCGCCTTCGCCAACCACGCGGCGCGTTCCTCTTCGGATTTGAAGAGCGTCGGATCGTTGGCGTCGCCGATAACCTGAACTTCGATCATCGATCCCCAACTGCTCGCCTGAGACGCGCTTTTACCAGGCGCACCGGCGCCGACCTTATAGGTCTTCCAGAAACGGAATTCAACCCAGTCGTACTCGCCGTCAAAAAGAGACGTTCCCGACTCGGGAGAGAAACTCGAAAGGAATGCGCCCCCGTTCGTTCCGAGAACTTTGTCCCCAGACGTCAACGTCGCTTCTTCGGGAAATTTCGGCTCCACTCCAGGATTCGACGCGTTGTTCGCAAGACGAATTTCAAAGTCCTGGTTTCCGCGTTCGTCGATATTTCCGGAGAAAACGTTGATCGCCGCGATCTTACGCGCTTTGCCAAGATAGTAAACCGCGCGCGAAGGAGAGCCGTGCACCGCTACGCGTCCGGAGTCGCCGTAAACGCCCCCTTGACCGTCGGTCAGCATACCCGGTCCGTCGAGCTCCGTCGCTCGAACGAGCTTCGCGCCGGGGAATGTCAATAGATTGAGATCGCTATTCTCTGAAATATATTGCGAAGCCTCCGCAAACGCAGCGCCGTTATGATCCCAGCTCTTCGTCTCGTGCTTTACCCCCGCTCCATGAACGAACGTAGCGCAAGACAAAGAAACAAGAGCGCATAAAGCCGCGCCTAGCACCTTGTGTCGCATCGTTTCTCCTAACTAAAATTTCGGGATCAAGCCCATAAAACCTAATATGACGCGCAGTATCGCTACCGTGCGCTTATCGTTATACAATCCAATTTTCCGTTAATCTTCAATCAAAACGCCATGCTCCGACAAATACGACTTCAGGTCGTCGATATCAAAATCGTTTAACACCCCGTGAATCGCGTTCGTAAGGGGAATCGGCCCATACTCTCGGTCAAGAAGCTCGCGCCATGTGGGAAGCTCGCCGACAAGCTTTAAGTTAGAAATCGCGTCGGGCTGCGCTACCGCCGCGACAAGCGCGACCGTTCCCGCGTAACCTTCCGCTACAAGACGTATCGTCTTAACGCCAAAACGTTCGCGGTAATACCGAATCATCGCAAGAAGATCGTCGGCGCGAAGCCCTACGTAATTCTTCCCCAGAAGATACGCATAACACGCGTCGACTCCGTCGGGTCCAAAATGCTCATGCCGATAATACTCTGCGCAGATATTCTGAGTATCGCCGTATCCTCTGAGTTCGACGGCGACGATACGCTCGTCCTTCGAGCGGGAAAAAAGCTCGTTTACAAAAGGACTTTTTCGACCAATATCGCTGACGACAAGCGTTAAGGAATCAAACTCCGCGTTGGAAGACGTCAGGGCGTTGAAATCAAAATTCTCCCGCGTCGTCAGCCAAATTCCCCGATCGGTCTCAAAAGCGGACTCGCTTTCTCCTTCCTGCGTTCTTCCCCCGTAATATACGGCGCGCGGAGCCTCTTCTCCCGTGCGAATACCGACTCGTTCAGAAACGAGTCGCGCGGCGTCCGACGCCTGGATTCCCGTCCATTTTGCGCGTCTAGCCTCCGCTTGTTGATCGGCGAGTTCGACGTTCAATTCGCGCGCCGTCTTCGCGCCGGGAAGATAGATAACGCTCGACCGATCTTTTAACGAACGAATCTCGTCTTTCGTGAGGCGCGTCGCGTCGCGTTCGAGCGTCTCGACGTCGCGTCCGGCTAGCCAACGCAACGCCCAGCGAATCGTCGCGACGCGCGACTCTTCCGTGTACGCGTGGCCGCTGTCCGATTCGACGATTGAAAGTCGATTCTGCGCCCCCATGCGCGAGTAGAGACGAAGCGCGTAACGGTAAGAGACCCATGTGTCGTCGGAATTGAAGAAGTCGTCCGAGCACGCGCAAAGGAGAGCTGGAGTCGGCGCGCGCATCATGAGATAATCCGCGTGATCGATTCCCGCCTGAATTTGGCCCCAAATATTTTGTTCGCCGTCCTGTACTCCAAGCTCGTGCGTTAAATTTCCAAAGAAACCGCAGATATAACACGAGGGCGCGCCCATCGCGAGTCGATCGTCTAGCGCCAGCAAATACGCCGACTGCGTTCCTCCCCCGGAAGTTCCGCACACGCCGATCTTCGTGCCGACGATATCGTCGCGACTTTCCAGATAATCGATCGCGCGCATTCCGTCCCAAATCTCAAACGTCGCGGTGTTGCGCCCCACCAAGATGGAACCGGCTTGAACCAAATTATGCGCGGCTACCGTAGTCGCCGTCGGCTTACCCTTCTCGTTCAAATATTGAAATCTTTCCCCTTGATCAATCGGATCCATGACAAACGCCGCAAGTCCGTTGACGGCGGCAAGGACGCCGAGACCCTGATAGGGATCATACTCTTTACCCTCTTCCGCGTGCCCTTCCGTTATAAGGAGCGCCGGATAGGGGCCAGGAAAACGATCCGCCTTAGGGAGGAAAAGAACGCCGGTAACATAAAAACCGGGAACGCTCTCAAAAAGGATATTCTCATAGCGAAATTTCTCTTTTTCGCCTCGCCCCGTTATTTGCGCGTTGAGGGGCGTTCGATCCCACATCGGGCCCAACGCGCTAAGAAAGTAGTCGCGTTGACGTTTTTGCCGCGCCGCAATATCGGCTGGGGTCTTCACCCCCTCGTATTCCTCAATCCACCGACGACTCGCCGCGTCAATTTCCTCGAGGAATGAGACGCGCTGCGCCATTCTTACGTCGGCGTCGATATCAAGAAATTCTTCGACAAAGGGGCGCGGTCTACCATTCTCCTCCTGGCTCAAAACGACCGAGGGAACGGAAAGCGCAAAGACAAGCGCGCAGAAGATCTGTAGCCAATAACTTTTAAGTGTCGTCACTTTTCCCTCCTTCCAACGCGCTTTTTAAAACGCCGCGTCTTTTTATCTTACAACATTAACGTACAAAAACAAGAACGTCTAATATCACTATCGACGCGCCTAGCATACGCCGGAATGATCGCAAACGCCCTTCCGAACTCGGCATACTCCCCTCTGAACCGTCGATTACGACCGTTCCCCAGACAAATCGGAAACTAGCCAGAAATAGGCAATATCGACAAATTCGTTAAAATTCAACACAAAAGTTGGCCTATGTTCTCTCATCGGTCGATGAATAACGAAGCGGCGGCTCGCGGAATATGTTCGACTAACGGCTAACTAAGTTTACCAAAATTGTCGAGAGACTTCAAGAATCCGAGAAGTCGGAGTTGCAAGACGACTAAAGGATAACACGTTAGAGCTTTAGAAGCGGGATTCAATTGAGGAAGGCATAATGAAAATTATTTGCGTTGTAAGCGCTCCCTTTAAATTCATGAAAATCGCGCCCCTTATGGAAGCTTTTAAAGCGCGAACAATCGTCCGCCCCCTACTCCTTCATACCGGTCAACATTACAACGACAATATGAGCGGCGTCTTTTTTCGCGAATTAGGTCTTCCAGGACCCAATTTTTTCCTAGGAGCTTCGGGAACGGGCGTCGTGAAGCGCCCCTCTCTGGGACGGCCATGCCGCCGAGCGCATAGCGAAAACAATTATTCAACGATGGAAACCTTGACGACTCCCGCCTCGGCGAACCCTTTAGAAATGCGAAACATCGTGCGTGTAGAAATCCTTAACGAATCCGTCGACCTTCTCGGCTTCGACACGGCGCTAGACTGCGCGTGCGAGTTGGCGCTCGATCGCCAAAGGGTGAGTTACGTCGTCGCCGTCAATCCAGAAAAAGTCATGACGGCGCGACGTTCCAAGATCATCCATGATTTTATCTGTCGCGCCGACCTCGCGATACCCGACGGGATAGGAATCGTCGCGGCGGTTCGTATCCTATTGGGGAAGAAGATCGAACGCGTCGCGGGCGCGGATCTCATGCAGATGATCTGCGAGGAGTCGGGGAAAAGGGGAATTAAAATCTTCCTTTATGGAGCGAAGGAAGACGTCAACGCGGGCGCGGTGGAAGTCCTTAGAAGACGATATCCGGATATCCAAATCGTCGGGCGGCAAAACGGGTATCTTCCCGAATCGGAAAGCGAAGACCTCGTCGCGCGCGTCAACGCCAGCGACGCCGACGTTCTCTTCCTCGCGTTGGGGTCGCCGCGTCAAGAAAAGTGGATGAACCAATACGGCGACAAGCTTCGCGTCGGGATGTGCATGGGAGTCGGCGGAACGCTCGATACGATCGTCGGCAAGGTCAAGCGCGCCCCGATGGCTTGGCGGCGCGCAAAGTTGGAATGGCTCTACCGTCTCATCCGCCAACCGTCGAGATTTTGGCGGCAACGTAGAATTTTTTATTTCGCGGCGCGCGTCCTTTTAGAAAAAGCGCGGCGTCCTAAGATTTCAAAATAACGCGCGAAGACAGGACGTATTAACATGAAACAACTGGCGCAAAAACTCGCGGACGGACGGCCCGTCGTCGTCGACGTACCCGCTCCTCTCTTAGGGGACGGAATGATTCTCGTTCAAAACTACTATTCCGTCGTCAGCGTGGGAACGGAAGGCGCTACGGTTCGTTCTGCGAGAAAAAATCTGATCGCCAAAGCGCTCGATCGTCCAAAAGACGTCAAAGCGACCCTTGAACTCATGAAGCGGCAGGGGCCGGTTCAAGCGTATCGCGCCGTTATGAAAAAACTCGACGCCTACTCTCCTCTGGGATATTCCTCCGCGGGAAAAGTAATCGACGTCGCGCCGGGAGTCTCCGGATTCGCCGTCGGAGATTACGTCGCGTGCGCGGGGGTCGGCTACGCTTCTCATGCGGAAATCGTCGCGGTTCCCGTCAATCTTTGCGTTAAACTTCGTCCCGACGCCGATATGCGCGCCGCCGCTTACAACTCCTTAGGCGCGATCGCGCTACAAGGCGTCAGACAAGCCGACCTGAAACTCGGAGAAAAGTGCGCCGTCGTCGGACTCGGAATCGTCGGGATCCTTGCTTGCCAGTTGCTCGAAGCAAGCGGCGTCGAGACTTTTGGAATCGATCTCGATCCGCGCGCGGTCGAAAAGGCGCGAGAGCTCGGATTCAACGCTCAATTGCGACAAACGCCGGGAATCGAAAACGAAGCGCTCAACGTCGCCAACGGTATCGGATTCGACGCGGTGATTATCGCGGCGGCGACGTCCTCCCTCGATCCGATCAATCTCGCGGGAAAAATCCTAAGGAAAAAGGGGCGCGTCGTCGTGCTAGGGGACGTCCCAACCGGCTTTGACCGAAACCCGGATTTCTATCCGAAAGAACTCGAACTGCGAATGTCCTGCTCTTACGGACCCGGTCGCTACGATCTCAATTACGAAGAAAAAGGAATCGACTATCCGTTCGGATACGTTCGATGGACGGAAAACAGGAATATGCAAGCGTTTCAGGAGCTTGCATACAGAGGAAAAATTGCCGTCGATTCTCTCACGACGCACGTTTTCTCTTTGGACGACGCCCCTCAAGCGTACGACATGATTCTAAAACGCGCGGAATATTTTCTCGGCGTTCTCCTCAAGTACGACGAAAGCAAGGCGCCGAAACGCGTCGACGTCAACCTGCGCGATTCCTCCCCTGTCGACGCCCATAAGGGAAAAATCGGCTACGCGTTCGTCGGCGCGGGGAGCTATGCGCAGGGTTCGCTCCTCCCCAACATGCCCCAGGGTGATCTTTGCGAACCGATCGCGATCCTCACGAAAAGCGGCGTCTCCGCCCTTCGCGTCGCCGAAAAATTCCACTTCCAACGCGTCGCCAAAGATATCGACGACGTCTTGGACGATCCAAACGTCGACCTCGTTATGATCGCCACGCGGCACGATCTGCACGCCAAATTGCTTATGCGCGCGCTGAAAAAAAAGAAGCGCGTCTTCGTCGAAAAACCCCTCTGTCTCACCCTCGACGAGTTCCTGGAAATCCGTTCCCTCTTCGCGTCCCTTGGCGCGGAAAACGCTCCGAAAATCATGCTCGGTTTTAACCGACGCTTTTCACCCTATTCCCGATATTTGAAAGAGGCGCTCAACCCCAATCTCCCCATGGCGATCTCTTATCGCGTCAACGCGGGAGCTATTCCCCTCAATTCGTGGATTCAGGATCCCGTTCTCGGGGGAGGAAGGATTTTGGGCGAAGCGTGCCATTTCGTCGATTATGTCTCATGGCTCTCCGGCTCCGCTCCGACGGCGGTCTCCGCTGTCGCGATTCCTGATCCCAACGCCTTGAACGACGTCGTCGCGATTCAGATAAAAATGGCGAACGGTTCGATCGCCTCCATCGGATATTACGCCAACGGCTCAAAGTCCCTCTCCAAGGAGAGAATCGAGGTTTTCCAGGGAGGGCTATCCGCCGTTGTAGACGATTTTAAAAGGATCGATATCTACGCGTCCGACGGAAAGATAAAGACTCGTAAAGGCGTCCAGAACAAGGGCCAAGCGACGATGCTTGACTCCTACGTCCGCGATTTGAAGGAGGGACGCGACACGATTCCGCCGGCGGAAATCTTCCAGAACACGCTCGCAACTTTCGCGGTTCTCGATTCCCTCCGCGAGGGGAAGGTCGTCTCTCTCGCCGAAACAAAGGAATACGAATGAACGCCAAAGACGCTATGGACGCGAAGGCCGCCGCGCTAAGGCTTCTCAAGTGGGCCCAGGAACGAAACTTCGAAGGGATCGATCCCTACGACGCGCTCAATTCGCCCTTCGCGCCCCTACTCTCCATGGGAACGCGATACGGGAGGATTTTCCTCACCCAGCTCTTGCGGCGTTCACCGATAAATTTTCGCGCGCCCCTGGGCATAAAACCCGGCGCTAATCCCAAGGCGTTCGCCCTCTTTCTGGAGGGAGTCGTGCGCCTGGCGCGTCAAGAGGCCGACGCTCGTCGGCAACGCGAACTCTACGATCTCGCCCAAAGCCTCATGCGCAAACTTCTCGCGTTACGCTCACGAAACGCCTCCGGTTCCGCCTGGGGATACAATTTTCCGTGGCAAAACCGTTTTCAGCTCCTTCCCCCGCACACGCCGACGATCGTCAACACCTCTTTCGCAGCTCATGCGCTCCTTGACTATTTCGAAGCGACGCAAGACGAGATCGCCCTCGACGCTGCGCGCTCTTCCGCCGATTTCATCCTACGCGACCTCAACCGATTTTCCGACGGCGACGATCTCTGCTTCAGCTACACGCCCCTCGATTCCAACTTCGTCCATAACGCCAACCTCCTTGGCGCAAGTCTACTAGCAAGGCTCGGACGATTAGAGAAAAAGGAGGCGCTTGAAGAAGCCGCCCTCCGCGCGTATCGATATTCCTTAAAAAGACAGCGTCCCGACGGTTCGTGGTTCTATGCGGAAAGGGAACAGCAACGCTGGATCGACTCCTTTCATACCGGCTTCAACCTCGAAGCAATTCGACGCGCGTTGAAGCTCGGGCTACTCCAGGAATATGCGGACGCCTATCGAAGGGGCGTCGAATTCTACGCGAAGGAATTTTTTCTCCCCGACTTCACCCCTAAATACTACGCCGACCGACTCTATCTCGTCGACGTTCACGCCCCTGCGGAAGCTATTTGCTTCTTCTCCGACGAACCGTCCTTTGACGCCCTCGCGCGTAACGTTCTTCAATGGACGATGAGGAATATGTACGACAAAAAAAGAGGGACTTTCTATTTCCGAAAGTCCCATTTCACGACGATAAAAACCCCCTACATGCGCTGGTCGCAAGCCTGGGCGTTCCGCGCGCTCGTCGCCTTTGTCACATCGCGTTCGCTCGCTCGCCGTTAAGACGTTGCGGTCGAGAACCGTCCCCTTGCGGATAATTGCGTCTGAACAAAATATAACAGCCAAGATGAATGACGAACGTTAGAATCCACGAGGCGGGATAACTAAAGAAAAGGACGCTCTCCGTATGAAAGCGCTCGACTTGAAAGATCGTAAAAATCCAAAGGAGTCGAAAACCGCAAGCGCCGACTAACGCAACGATCGTGGGCGACACATTGTGTCCCAATCCTCGCACGACTCCGCATAACGTGTCCATCAGCCCGCAGAGAAAATAGAAGCAACAAACCCAGAATACGCGAATCATCCCCGATTCGACGACTTCGGGACGCGAATCAAAGAGTCCTAAAAGCGTCGGCCCGAAGAGGTAAGCGAGATTCCCTAGAACCAGCCCCGCGACAGCGCAGCTTGCGCAGCTCACAAACGCGACCCGATTCAAACGACTATAGCGGCGCGCTCCAATATTTTGGCTCATGAACGTCAGCGCGCATTGCGAGAAAGAGCTCATCGTCAGCCAGACGATCCCCTCAAGATTCATCGCCGCCGCGCTCGACGCCATCACGAGCGGCCCAAAGCCGTTGATTGACGACTGAATCACGATATTGGACAGTGAAAAAACGACGCCTTGGAAACCTGCCGGAACGCCGATTCGCAAAATCGAAAGCGCCGTCCGCCACGACAGTTGCATGTCGCGAAAGCGCATTTTGAAGACGCCTTCCTCACGACCTAGACAACGTATTATAAGGTACGCGGAAAGCCCTTGGGAGATCGCCGTCGCTATCGCCGCCCCTACGACGTCCATATGCAAAAACTTCACGAAAAGAAAATTCAACGCAAAGTTCAAAACGCCCGCCGCTAGTAAAAAATAAAGCGGTCGACGCGTGTCCCCCTTCGCTCTGAGGATCGCGCTCCCAAAATTAAAAAACATCATTGGGATCATCCCCAATGAACATATCTGGTAATATGTCGTCGATAAATCAAGAGTTTCCGCCGGAGACTGCATGAGTTCAAGGGCGGGTCGCGCCAAAAGAAGACCTGCCGTCGTCATTAAAACGCCGCTCAACAAAGCCAGACCGTAAGACGTGCGTATCGCGTCTTTTACACGGGCGTCGTCGCCTCCTCCTAAATACCTGGCGATGAGCGCGTTCGCGCCTAAAGACACGCCGACAAAGAGCGAAACGTTCAAATTCATCAACGCGCACGTCGATCCTACCGCCGCGAGAGAATGTTCGCTCGCAAAATTTCCGACGACTACAAGATCCGCCGCGTTGAAAAGAAACTGAAAAACACTTGATAACGCAAGGGGTATCGTCATCGCGAGAAGATTCGGGAGGACGGGCCCCGACGTCATACAAACTTCGTGGGAGTTTTTTTTGAACATCTTAATACCTAGCGCGCGCCGCGCGTTCCTAACGTCTTTTATTCGAGGTTGATTATAAAATCAACAAAATCAACGTCAAGCCGTCAGACTTCCTAAATTGTGAGCGCTTAACTAAGGATATTATTTCAACAGACATGCATAAAACGCGCGTCTGCGACAAGCGACTCATGAAGGCGTCGCAGCCTTGGCGAACAAGAGAAAGACGACAACAAACCGAGTTTCTCCGACACGGTTTGTATTCTCGCGTCGACTATAGAAATAAAAAACCTTTTAACCCCTCGAGAGAAGTTAAAAGGCTGAAAATCTACTGCGTGAATCGTCAGGTTCCGCGTTTATTACCGTACCAGACAAGTTGCATTCGCGGACAATATCGGTACCCGCGTTTCTCCGCAAAGGGGTGAATCCACTCTTCTTTTTCGCGCATCTCACCGACTGTCGTCGCCATCGGCATTAGAAATACGCAACCGGGACGCGCGGTTCCAAGTTCCCTTAAATACTCTTCAACTTCAAGAAGATCCTCGGGAACGTCGACGACAAACTTCAACTGATACGGATACGTCGCGATCAATTTCCGCACGACCTCCGGTCGGCTCCGATTCGCCTCATGAAGACGCAAATCGGCGGACGCGGCCCCGTAAGGACTCGAATTGGAGAGCTTAGGGCTGATCGACATCAAATCGCATTCAACAGGAAGTTCGAGGGTTCCCGCCGTCTCAATGGTGATCTTCTTCTCATGAACCCGAAGTTGGCGCGTGAGCGGAATGAGCTCCGAAGTAAGCATCGGCTCGCCGCCGGTAATCACCACATGGCGACCGCCGTAATTCAGGACGCGTCTAACGACTTCTTCGACGGAAAGCGTCTCGCCTTCCTCGCTTTGCCACGACGCGTAGGTCGTGTCGCAAAAACCGCAACGGAGATTGCAACCGATCGTTCGGACAAAAACGGACGTCACGCCCGTCCATAATCCTTCGCCCTGTTTCGAATTGAAAATCTCTGATATACGCATAACAAAGGCGCCTCCAAGAGGTTCGCCGAGCCTAAAAGAGACCGCGCGTCGCGGCGTCGCAACGCGCCTGCCTCAAAATCATTGCTGACTTTCTTCCCTCTCTTGACGCGCAAGACCTGCCGCGCCAATATAACCAGCGGCGTTGCCCGTCGTCGCATAAGCGATACGAAGACGTTCCGCAAGGTGTAGGAAGATGCGACTACGGGTCTCTTCTTCCACCGTCTTCAAGAAGAGACGACCGGTCGCCGTCTCGTCGCCGCCGAACGTCATCGCGCCGCCAAGAAGGAGGCATGACGGATCAAGCGTATGGATCAGCGAAATCATACCGTGAGAAAGATAACGCGCCGTTTCCTTCACGATGCGAATCGCCAACTCGTCCCCCTTCTCCGCTTCTTCGAAGACCATCTTCGGAACTTCGTCGTTACGTTTGCGCGCGCGAACGCGAGGGGTAAGGCTCGTCTTGAATTCCGCTTCAACATATTCGATCGTGCGATTCGCTACGCCCGTCGCGCTTGCATACGCTTCCAAGTGCCCGCGCTGACCGCACTTGCACCAACGCGCGTTCTCGGAAGTATCGATCAGATTGTGACCCGCTTCCCCGCCGTGACTATGCGTCCCGTTCCAAACGTGACCGTTCAAAACGATTCCGCAACCTACCCCCGTCCCAAGAGTCAGAAGAATAAGGCCCTCTTCGCCTTTACCCGCGCCTACCCAATATTCGGCAAACGCCGCGGCGGGACCGTCGTGCGCAAACGTGACCGGCAAACCGCTATACTCGGAAAGACGATCGCGTATCGGGAAGAAATCCCAACCCGGAAGATTCGAGGGGCGAACCAAAGAACCGGATGGAAGATCAAGCGTTCCAGGAGAACCAAGACCGACGCCCGCGACGTCGCTCGGTTTAAGACCTGCTTTCGTGATCGCTTCGTGTACGGCGGCGGCCATTCTCTTCGTGGCGTCGTCCGCTCCGCGTTCTACCAACGTCGGCGTCGAAAGATACGCAAGCGTCTCGCCCGCGTCGTTTAAAACGCCTACTTTTATATTGGTGCCGCCTAAGTCGATCCCTACATAATTCTTCTTGGTTTCTTGAGCCATTAAAGACCGCTCCATCACGCATGTACAAGTGGTTGCCGCAAAATCAAATGCGCTTCTCTCTTTTCTTACGAATACCCTAACGCAGTTTTCTTCAAACTAACTATCTGATTTATTCGTTGAAAGCTGACGACAGGTACTCCTAGAGAAACCGCGTTATCCATGAATTATAATACCCTGTCCCCTCGCTGTAAACAAAAAAATTCTTTTTCTTCTCTTTTTATCCAGGCGCTACGTCTTTACTACAGGTCATTTCGAGCATCTAACGTCGCTCAGTTGTAATCTAAAAAAAATCCAGTAAAATCGATAAAATGAATATTGTAGAAAATTTTAGGAATTCCGCCGCGACGCTATGACCAAGATGAAGCGTTTCAATAAGAAATCAAACGGAAGTTGGGGGAGGCTTGTTGTGATTCGAGGAATCGCTCTCCTTCGTCAACTCCTTTGGCCGACAAGATGCAAAATCTGCGCCGCCCCCGCCGAAAGATGGAACAAAACGCCTTTTTGGAAAGAAACGCCCCTTAGTTTTCTCATTTGTCCGCGATGCCAAAAAAAGTTAGTCTCGCCGGCTTCCCACTTTTGCGCACGATGCGCGGCGGCGCTCCCTTATCCAACGGAAACGGGGTTTTGTGGAAAGTGCTCCGATAAAGATTGGTTCTTTCAAACGGCGCGCCCTCTCCATCCCTACTACGGGCTGGCGCGTATCCTCGTTACAACGTTAAAACGCAGACGGTCCCCTTCCCTCGCATATGCCGCCGCAAAACTGTATTACGTTCATCGACGAAACGAAATCCAAGACTTCAACCCAGAATGTGTCGTCGGAGTTCCCATGTATTGGGTTAAGAAGAGATTTAAACGCGGCGGCGTCAACGCGCCGGAAAGAATCGCCAAAGCGCTCTCGATACTCTTGGAAATTCCAGATTACACGCGTCTATTAAAACGGAAAAAAACCCGCGAAAGTCAAACGACCGTCGCGCGGGAAGAACGTTCCCTCAATATTCGCGGCGCTTTTTCCCTCCGTCTTCAACCGGGAGTCGACGCGCCCTTCAAAGGAAAGCGCGTTTTGCTCGTCGACGACGCCTTTACAACGGGCGCGACCGTAAACGAAGTCGCTCGTGTTCTCGTTGAGGCGGGCGCCGACTCCGTTTACGTCGCCGTCCTGACTCGCGCCGGAATTCGCGCCAACGCAATACGCCGTCGCTCCATCAACGTCCCCTCGCCTTAAGTTCCTTTGTCAACCCTCTTTTTCCAAACAAGTCAACGATGAAACATTCTTTATTAGTCGCATTCGCGCTATGCGCCATTTGCGCGTTCTCCGCCTCGCTCTCATATACTAGAGCGCAAGATCTCGCTTCCTCGCGCGACTCTATCAGGACGAAAGACCCTCTTCGCGCGCCTGCATATCCGCTCGTTGCCGTCGATCCATACTTTAGCGTTTGGTCGAATACCGACAACCTTGCCGACTCCTTCCCCGTCCACTGGACCGGACGAGTCAACGCCCTGACCTCTCTCGTCTCAATCGACGGAAAAGCATATCGCCTCATGGGCGTTCCTCAAGTCGACGGCGCGCTACCCGACGCCATGCGACAAACGCAAGTCGCGGTTCGCGCTACAAATACCGCTTATACTTTCGAAGACGCGGGCGTCGAAATCTCCCTCGTTTTTACCAATCCTAACCTTCCGGACGATTTAGAACTCCTCTCGCGCCCCGCGACTTATCTCTCCTGGACGGCGATCTCGACCGACGGCAAGGAACACGACGTCAAAATATACTTCGACGCGACCGCCGAACTGTGCGTCAACTCCCTCGACCAAAATGTCGTCGCTCAGCGCGTTCCATGCCAAGGACTCGACGTCTTGCGCGTCGGCACTGAAGAACAGCCGATTCTCGCCAAATCGGGGGACGACCTTCGCATCGACTGGGGATATCTCTACCTCGCAGTTAAAGAAGGAGACGCTAACACGATTATTGCCCCTGCGGATGAAGCGCGCGAATCATTTGTCAAAAACGCCTCCTTGCCCGCGGAAGACGACAAAAATTTCCCGCGTCAAGCGTCCGACGATTGGCCCGTTCTCGCCCTTTCCTTTGACTGCGGAAAAGTCGGAAACGACGCCGTTTCCAAAATGCTCGCGCTCGCCTACGACGACGTCTATTCCATGACTTGGTTCGGAGAAAAACTCAAACCATACTGGCGCAAAGACGGCGCCGACGCCCTTTCTCTCCTGCAAAACGCCGTCAAAGAATACGACTCGATCGTCGAACGGTGCCGACAATTTGACGACTCGCTCTGGAAACGCGCGGAAAGCCTCGGCGGCGAAAAGTACGCGTCTCTCTGTTCAATTGCTTATCCTCAGGCGATCGCCGCTCACAAGCTCTCGACGCTCCCTAACGGAAAACTCATCTTCATTTCCAAAGAAAACCTCAGCGGCGGTTGCGCTGGAACCGTCGACGTTCTATACCCCGGCGCGCCTCTCTTTGTCGTCTATAATATTGAGTTGCTCAAAGGCACGATGACGCCGATTATGGAGTACTCTCGCGAAAGATGGCCATGGCCCTACGCGCCTCATGATCTCGGTTGCTATCCCCTCATGGAAGGCCAAATGTACGGCGGCGGAGAAAAGACCGAAGAACGACAGATGCCCGTCGAAGAATGTGCGAATATGCTCGTCTTGTTCGACGTCGTCGCTCGCGCCGAAAATTCCGTCGAATATGCGGCTGAGTATTGGGATCTTCTCCAGCAGTGGGCGCATTATCTCGTCGAAAAGGGACTCGATCCAGAAAACCAACTTTGCACGGACGATTTTACCGGACACTTTGCTCATAACGCGAATCTCTCTATCAAGGCAATCGTGGCGCTCGCCTGCTACTCTGACCTTTGCCAACGCGCCGGAAAGGAAGAAGACGCTAAATTCTTCCGCGAAAAAGCTGAAGAGTTTGCCGCTAAGTGGCCGACCCTCGCCGACGACGGAGACCATTATCGCCTCGCGTTTGATCGTCCTGGTTCATGGAGCCAAAAATACAACGTCGTTTGGGATAAACTGCTGGGATTGAATCTCTTCTCAAAAGATATCGTCAAGAAAGAGCTTGCGTTCTATCCGTCGGTCTCGAATCGTTACGGGCTACCGCTCGACAATCGCGCCGACTTTACGAAGGCGGACTGGATCGCTTGGGTGGCGACCCTCGCCGACGATCGACAAGGATTCGATCAGCTCATGAATCCCCTCTATGATTTTGTCAACGACACTCCCGACCGCGTTCCTCTAACCGACTGGTACTTCACGAGCGACGCGAAAATGAAGGGCTTCCGCGCACGTTCCGTCGTCGGCGGGCTCTTCATTAAGATGCTTGAAAACGAATTGAAATAAAATATTTGCGTACGACGGGGCCCCGTAAGGTTCGTCGCCGTCTTTTACAACACCTATTTATCAGAAAGGCGTTTTTACACAATGTCTCTCACAACGTTTAAGAAAAGCGCGCTCGCTTTCGTAGCGTTATGCGCAACCTTCGTCGCGACAAACCTTGCGGTTGCAAACGACCCCTTGCGCGCTCCTGCGGTTCCGCTTATCGCCGTCGACCCCTATTTTTCGGTCTGGTCCAATACGGATAAACTCGCCGATTCCTTTCCAGTGCACTGGACGGGACACATCAACGCGCTGACGTCCTACGTCCGCGTCGACGGTGAAAATTTCCGCCTGATGGGAAATCCGAGTCAATTCGTCGACGCCGCGAAAGCGATGAATCAAACGAACGTCGCTATTCTCCCGACGACGACGACCTACACCTTCCAAGACGCGGGCGTCGAAATCAATTTGGTCTTCACCAACCCGAATCTTCCCGACGATCTTATGACCCTCTCCTATCCGGCGACTTATCTCGCTTGGAACGTCAAGTCGATCGACGGTAAAGAACACGACGTCAAAATTTACTTTGACGCTTCCGCCGAACTCTGCGTCAACGTCACGGAACAAAAAGTCGTCGCTCTTCGCGAAGAAACCGAGAATCTCGATCTCCTCCGCATGGGGACGGAATCTCAAGAAGTTCTCGCGAAATCCGGCGATAATATCCGCATCGACTGGGGATATTTCTACGTCGCCGCCAAGAAAGGCGACGCCCAAACCGTTATCGCAGGCGCGGATCTTTCTCGCGAAACATTCTTGAAGTCCGGCGATCTCGTCAAGGAAGACGATAAGAACTTCCCACGAGAAGCTCGCGACAATTGGCCTGTCGCCGCCGTCGCCATGAATTGCGGCAAGGTTGGCGCCGAGAATGTTCAGAAATCTATCATTCTTGCTTACGACGACGAATACTCTCTTGTTTTCCTTGGCGAAAAGCTCAGACCTTATTGGCGCAAAGACGGTATGGAAGCGAAAGAGATGCTCGAAGCGGTCAACGCCCAGTACGGCGACGTCGTCAAACGCTGCGCTAAATTCAACGATGAACTCATGGCGTTCGCGACCAAAGTCGGCGGGGAAAAATACGCCGCCCTCTGCGCCATTACTTATCCCCAAACCATTGCCGCTCACAAACTCGCCGTCCTCCCCAATGGAAAGCTTTTCCTTCCTTCTAAGGAAAACTTCAGCAATGGTTGCGGCGGAACGGTCGACCTCATTTATCCCACCGGACCTCTCTTTGCCGTTTTGAGTACGGAACTTCTCGAAGCCTCGATGAATCCCCCTCTTGAATACGCCGCGTCCGGAAGATGGCCTTGGCCTTATTCTCCACACGACGAAGGACAATATCCTCTCTTGAACGGACAGGTTTACGGCGGCGGGGAAAAGTCTGAAGACAATCAAATGCCCGTTGAGGAAACCGCGAATATGCTCATTCTTCTCGACGTTGACGCCCGCCTCACGGGGAGCGTCGACTACGCTAAGGAATATTGGGATATTCTCAAGTCCTGGGCCGAATATCTTCTCGATAAGGGTCTTGATCCGGAAAATCAGCTGTGCACCGACGACTTCGCGGGGCACCTCGCTCATAACGCCAATCTCTCGGCGAAGGCGATCGTCGCGCTCGCTTGCTACGCCGATCTTTGCCAACGCGCCGGATACGCCGACGACGCGAAACGATTCCGCGAAAAAGCGGACGAATTCGCCGCTCAATGGGTCAAGCTCGCCGACGACGGCGATCATTACCGTCTCGCCTTTGACCGTCCCGACACCTGGAGCATGAAGTACAACATCGTTTGGGATCGTCTCCTCGATCTCAAGCTCTTCCCCAAGGAAGTCACCGAAAAGGAAATGAAGTACTATAAGACGAAGCTCAACAAGTACGGACTTCCTCTCGACAATCGCTCCGACTACACCAAGCTTGACTGGGAAGTCTGGACTGCGACCCTTGCGGATAATCAGGAAGATTTCGACGCGCTCATGGCTCCTATCTACGAATTCGTAGACGCGACCACTCCGCGCGTTCCCCTCACCGACTGGTACTACACCAGCACGGCCAAACAAGTTGGTTTCCAGGCGCGATCCGTCGTCGGCGGAATCTACATCAAGCTCATGGAAACGCAAGAAGAGCTACGTAAATAAAACTCGCGCGACTCCTCGCTAACTTGACTAATTTTTCTATTGTCAATTGGCGGGGGAATTGCTATATTAGAGTTTATGAGGAGAGGAGCGCCATTTTTGGACTCAACCGAAGGCGCTCTTCGTCTTTTGTCCTTAAAAGAAAGAGAATGAGAAACAAAATGGAAAAAGAATTTTACGTTGACGGAGTCGGTCAGATTCACTTCGCTGGCAACATGGTTCGTTTCGACATGGTCACCCTTCAGCCCGGCGCCGAAGGACAGGCTCCCACTCCCGAACCGGCCTTCCGAGTCATTATGCCCCCCCAGGGCTTCCTCGCCGCTTTCAACAGCATGCAACAGCTGATCGACAAGCTCGTCGCCGCCGGCGTCCTTCGCAAGAACGAAAACGCCCAGCAATGATTGTCGCGCGCGATTAAAAACAAAGACCTCTGAGAAAATCAGAGGTCTTTTTCTATTGGCAGATTCAAACTATTCGCGAATCACACGCCTGGGAGATTAGCGTCGTCGTTGGCCAGACGTCAGGTCGACTTTCGGCGCGTCTCGACCAAGCTGAGGACTCTTGGGCTGCGCGGGCTCCTGAGCGGGTTTTTCAGGAGTCGAAGCGCTTTGCTCCTCGCCTTCCGCCGTGTCTTGAGGGGGAAGTTCGGGAACAGGCGGCGTTTCCGTCTTCGGCGCCGGGCGTTTGCTCGCGACCGAACGCATCCGTTCCTGCCAAATCCATCCCGAGGGGGTATAGCCGTCCGTCAAAATCAGTCCGCGGCAAACAATCGCCGCAAAAGCAAAAACGAGATAGACCGTCAACGCCTTTCCAAAATTGCAGTCGAAAAAGATCAACGCTCCAAACGATCCCACAATCGCGATCGGTATGAGGTAGATACACGCGATAAAGCCCGTCCCCCCGAGAAAATAAAGGAGCCCCTCAAAGATCAACCAAGACCCCGCAAAGACGAGAGAAGCAAAAAAAGCTCGCTTATGCCGTTCATTCCCGAGAAGAAGTTCCAAATCGTTGTCGTCTCGAACAAGCATGTAACCGAAATCGGCTATCGGAAACGCGATGAGGAAAGCTCCGATTACTCCAACTATCGTCGAGATCAACGCGCTATGCGCAAGACCGACAAGATACGAGAGACCGCACGCGACAAGAACGCCAACAAATCCCAAAATTACTTGAGTGAGAGAAAGAGTTATCAGCTGCTGCTTGATCGGGCGCGCGTCATGCCCCGTTAGCTTACGCGTCTTTCCCCCGTCTGTAATATCGTCGGGGGCATGAATGATTACCTGTTCCTTCGGTATTTCAATAATATGTCCGCACTTTGGACATGGACCTCTTTTCCCCGCAAAACGATCGTCTACCTCAAAGGAGGTCATGCACCCTGGGCATATTACGCGTATTGCCATTACCTCACTCCACTTCTCGAAGCTATTGTGTTCAGTTTGTTTCGCCCCTGCTCGCGGCAGGGCTTGCGTTATTCTAGCACAAACGACCGCGAAAGGCAATAAGATCCATGTCCTCTGTTACGACGTCGCGTAAGAAACGTTCTTCAATCTAAAGATCAAAGAGATTTTGAGAAGCGCTTTGAACCGTCGTGTGATTAGAATAGGTATTCCAATTCGGTTCATAATCTTCCGACGCCTGGTTCCCCCACATTTCCCAACCCGGTCTCTTTCCTCTCGCAAAAAGTTCAAGATAAGGGCCGGACGAACATTGCTCGATTAACTCTACGAAACTATCGGGCTTGCGGCTATGTTCTTTTTTCATTGACCGTAATAAATTGACCTGACTCCGACCTGGTTGCAATGTTCTATTATTATCGCCTTTAACTCCAAAAAGAAGAAGTTCCGTCACATTACGAAAATAAAAACCAACCCCCCGTCCATCGGGCATTCCATCTTTACGAACTTTTTCCCAAACAAGATTCGTTTTGTATTTAAATCCCCAAGCCTACATAACGCGCAATCCTTCTGGGAGAAGAGCGTTGGGAATCCATAAGTATAAGTGGGCTTTCTCTTCAAGAACCTTGGAAACGGGAATCGCCATAATGTCGGCCAGCTTCATAGTAGAATAACGATTAAGCCTTTTATGTTCTGGAGCGACTTTCCCTGTTCTGTTTGTAAATTGCCAAGGGGGATCCGCATAGATCGTTTTAAATTTCTTTCCCCCGTAAAATCTTGGAAGTCTTTTATTGTTTCATGCAAAGAATAAGAATTTTCCATTATGCGTATCCTATCGAACGATACAAGACTTCC
>SFIW01000075.1 GCA_004556055.1 Planctomycetaceae bacterium | reverse complement strand
CGGGCTCCATTCAGCCGCGAAAGAGGGAAGAAGCGCGCCGCTCGCGACCATAAGGCCCGCGAGAAGTGCGACTGTTCCGGAAATGAATGACTTTTTCATTGATCGCCTTTCAGATTAAATGTTTCGACGTCCTACCGTCGTACGCTGACGCGCGTCGTCCTTCATGCCGCCGCGCAATCATAAGCGCGGCGAATCCCTCTAATTATAAGGCGTCTTGGCCACGTAAACAATGCGCGACTTACTATTTAATTCAGAATAAATAGTTGACTTATTTCTGAATTGTGGTAAAAGACTGCGAAATATCGAATATATGTCATTGGGATAGGGAACGCGTATCTTAAAATCTCAATTTTCTCTTTTTCATTGGGAGAGGGATTTTAGACATGAAAGAAATTAAGGGAACTTTTGCGACGGCGCTCGTCTACACTGACTCCATAGAGGAGAGCGCCGCGACGCAGATTAAAGAACTATGCAACCAGCCCTTCACGAAAGGAAGCCGCGTTCGCATCATGCCCGACGTTCACTCAGGAATGGGGTGCGTCATCGGCTTCACCGCCGACCTGGGCGAGCTCGTGATCCCAAACCTTGTCGGAGTCGACGTCGGCTGCGGGATGCTTACCGTCGAACTTGGACGCGATCCTGTTGATTACTCCCTCTTAGATTTGATTATTCGCGAGAAGGTACCCGCAGGCTTCAACGTCGCGGCGCAACCTCTTTGCGATTTTCCCGCGCTCGAAGAGCTCCTCGTTTATCAAAAGTTGACCGAAGTGGAGAGAATCCGTTGTTCTTTGGGAACCCTGGGCGGCGGAAACCATTTTATCGAGGTCGACGAAGACGACGAAGGATACTTCTACCTTGTCGTCCATACAGGAAGCCGCAACTTAGGAACCCAGGTTGCCTCGCTCTACCAGAAACTTGCGCAAAAAACGCTTAAGACCCCTGCAGAAAGGAACTTGCAACAGGAGTTGATCAATCGCTATAAGGCGGAAGGACGAGAAGCGGAGATCGAAGACGCGTTGAAGGCGCTCAAGAAATTCTTACCCGCGCCGAATCTGCCCCTGAGCCTCTGTTACCTTACGGGGGAGAATCGTCAAGCGTACTTGCACGATATGCGGATTTGTCAAGATTTTGCGAGATTGAATCGTCGCACGATCGCCAACACTATTTTGACGGCTCTTACGGGCAAGTCAGTCGACGCGTATTCGTCCTTTGAGACGGTGCATAATTACATCGATCTGGAAACGTCGATCATTCGCAAGGGGGCGGTCTCCGCGAAGCTGGGCGAAAAATTGTTGATTCCAATCAACATGCGCGACGGCAGCCTCATTTGCGTCGGCAAGGGAAACCCTGAGTGGAACTGCTCTGCTCCGCATGGCGCGGGGCGACTCTATAGTCGTTCCAAAGCGCGCGAGCTCTTCACCGTCGACGAGTTTGAGCGCCAGATGAAAGACGTCTATACGACTTCCGTCAACGCCGGAACCCTCGACGAATGTCCGATGGCGTATAAATCGATGGACGACATTGTGTCGAATATCGCGCCGACGGTCGACGTCTTAAAGATTATCCGCCCCCGATACAATTTTAAGGCGGGAGAAGAGGAGACTCCTCGTCGGAATTTCCGCAAACGCCGTTGATTATCGCGTCGACGAGAAAAATTGTTGACTAGAAAGATAAAAAAAGACGCGCTGAGAATTCCTCTTAGCGCGTCTTTTTCTTTTTCTGTGGATTTATCTTGACGTTAATGTAAAGGTCACTTTTCCGCAGGAACTAATTTGACAAGACCGAAGTCGATATACTGACCGCCGATCGTCTGACGGCAATGAATGGCGACGACGTTCTTACCGACCTTGAGCGCTTCCGCGAGTTTGGTCGTGTCGACGGGCATGTAGCCGTACTGCGAGTAATTGGTAAAGGACGCGACGAGGACTCCGTTAATATAGATCTCCGCGTCTTCGTCATGATAGACGTATCCGAGCATATCGTCGGGATTGGCGATATCGTCCGCGGTCAATTCGACTTCGCGACGGAGCCAAATATCGGAGGTATCCCACTTGGTGCGCACGACCGTATTGGGGGTCGTTTCCGTGCCGAAACCGCCGGGGCCTTCTTTCCAGGCGTCGGCGTTGAAATCGGCGGCGGCCCAGTCGTCCGCAGGCTTTTCGAAGGTATACTTCCACGTCTTGGGTTCGCTCTTCGAGCAGCCGATAACGACTTTCGTCGTCATCGCGGGGCCGCGAAGGGATTCGTTCGATTTGCGCATCTTGTCGGCGGGGAACTTGAGGACTTCGCGGTCGTAGGACATGAAGCCGTTGACTTCGATTTCAACGTCCGTCGTCTGAGTGTAGACCGCCGCCGAAAGACCCTTTTCGATCAAAGGACGCATGGAGATGTTCAGCGTATTGTAGCGGTTGAAGAGCGCGTCTTGGTCCGCGAAGCTGACGTAACCCCAGTTGCCGTTTTCCTTCCAGGAGTGACCCTTGACGGGAAGGCCTAAACCGCCGTATTCGCCGAGGACGGAAGCGCGATTTTCTTCCGCGGGGAACATGCCGGGGCCGGGATAGTTGTGCATGTCGTGGACGTCGCCGCATTGACGATCGGACCATCCGGAGGCGCAGTTGACGAGACGCGTCGGGTCGAGCGTGCGGCAGAGGTCGACGATGCGGTGCGTGTCAAACTGACCCCAACCTTCGTTGAAGGGAACCCACATCACGATGCAGGGGAAGAAGTCGAGCGCGTCGAACATCTGACGAAGTTCGACTTCGTAGTAGGAGACGGATTCGGGGGAGCGTTCCGCGTCGGGATCGTTGCCGCCGATGTAATGCTGCGTGTCGCCGCTGGGCATGTCTTGCCAGACGAGGAAACCCATCTTGTCGCACGCGTAGTAGTAACGCGCGGGCTCGACCTTGATGTGTTTGCGCAGCAT
>SFIW01000074.1 GCA_004556055.1 Planctomycetaceae bacterium | reverse complement strand
CGCATAATGCTTCGTCTGAACAAGGGCTTTCTAATTGATTGGAGGAACACATGACGACGTCTTCAAAAATAACAGATCATAAATTTTTCCTTGTGCTTGTCGGCGTTGTATTGACTTCGTTAGTGATCTTGACGTTCTCCTCTTATTCAACGATTTGTTCTGAGGAAGTACCGTACGCGCCTACGGTTGGAGAGACGGTTATTGGTTTAGACGAGGAAATCGACGGCGGAAGATACAGAAGAACGATTGAATGTTATCCAACGGAGATCTATGATGGAGATACGGTCTATATTTCCGAATATCTGGAAAAACTCTGCGATGAAGCTAAACCGAGTATTCTTGAGCCTGATATGAGCCCCATTTGGGAAAGAGATTTTTCGGTCGAGATAACGTCAAAGGAGATAAACGGCTGTTATCGTTGTCGATACGAAAAACCAATCTCATATACGTATTGCTACGCCTTTCCTCCTCCTAGCCCGTATATTCTTGCAAAACTGGGAAAAAAGTACTGTATTCGACGCTTTAGCGTTGAGTTCTGCCCGCTTCAGGATTATGAAGATCCTTTCTGGAAAGAACTTCGTGAGAAGACGACTCCTCAAGGAATTCATTGCACAATGACTATTAGGGGAGTCTTAGGAACTGACTGGCTAGGGGCAAAAGAATTTGTTTATTCTCAAGACATATTGGTGAAATCGCGTCCGGCGAATGAAGCGGCTCTTCTTGAAAAGTGGTATAAAAACACTCCGAAGTTATTCTTTCCAAAGGAGGGGTACTCTTGCGGAGCGCGATTTTTTGAACGCGGAAAGAGAGACATTCGATTGTCGTCGAGCGATTGGCGTTATTATGATCCATGGCTTTTTATTCGCGTCGGCTATAGAAAACCGTCGATTCCCAATAATCCGCGTTCTCTTAAAGGATGGCGGGAATTGGAAGCGAGTTTGGTTCCAAGCACGCTGCGCGACGAAATCAGGTTGACGCGGCTACGACTTGAGTATTTTGCCGCAAAGGATGAGAATGCCGCCGCAGAGGCGAAAAAGACCTATTCCGACTGGCTGGAGAGCTTGCCCCTTTCACAGCGCAATGTAATGAGTTCATACGACTATTATAGTTACCAGAGACATGGATGGAATTTCGAATCGAATGTCGATTTGATAGGGAATATTCGATTTGGCGATCGGTTCCTCGAACTCGAGGGGGAACGTTTTGGCGATCTTAAGGAGGCGATTGACGACTGGCGAGCATATAGGAGGACTAATCCTTCGACGCTCTTGAGCTTTGTTGAGAAAAAGAAAAAGAAGTTTTCACGCGTTGTGATTTTCGGCGTAGGGGGCGTGGGAACTCTCTTTTCCAAGGCGAAAGTTCGCAATATCGAGAAGATCTTCAGCGACGGCTCCGGGAGTCGGAAAGTCGTGTCTTTTCCAGCAAATGCTGCGGAATGTTGGACGTCGATTCTGCATGGCGTGACCCCGACCTATCATGAACGCACGAAAAGAGACGTCGAATCGACTCCTTATCCAGAGGATAGTCCGTTTCCTTCGATCTTTCGCGTGATTCATGAGAATCGACCAGACGCAAACCTTGCTTCTTTTTGTACTTGGAATCCGATCAATACCGGCGTTATCGAAGATAATATCGGCGTTGTTAAGGAAACGGCGAACTCTGATTTGGCGCTGACGGATCGCGTTTGCGAATATGTCGAAAAGAATGATCCGACGCTTCTATTCGTGGAGTTTGACGAATGTGATCAGGTTGGAACTGAAAAAGGTTATGGATCGTCTGAACAACTTGAGCAAATAACCAAAACGGACGATTATATCCGCCGCATTTACGACGTTTTTGAAAAGCGCGGGCTCTTGGAATCAACCCTTTTTATTCTAATGACTGAGCGCGGCGAAAAGGTAAAATATCCGCAACTGCACATTAGCGCGGGGGGAAACGTTGATTATAAAAATGATTTGAGTGTCGTCGTTGCGACGTCTGCTTACGCTTCGCTAAGTTCCTCCGTAGAAATACGAGACGTAGCGTCAATGGTTCTTAACGCGCTTGACCTTGCCGACAAACAGCCGGAAGGATGGACTTCACTCGCGCCTCAAAGCGTGTTCAGCGGCGGAACACGCGACGAACGTCCTGTCTACGAAATACCTTACGCCTATGACTATAGACGGCGCTGCGACGATTCGTCGAAGGAGAGCCCTAGTCCAAACGTCGTTGATCTGTTAGGGGCTGAACGCGTTGTCTGCCATCTCCCTTTCGATTCAGAATTTTATAAGATTGGAACGCGAGAGAATATTCGTCTTAACGGAGATTTCTCCATATTCCCGAAGAAGGGGTTTTTAAACGGAGCCGCCGAATTCTTTATGGAGGGCGTTTCTTGCGGGGTTTCCAAGAGTTGTGAAGACGGCTTCTCAGTCGCTTTATGGGTCAAAACAGGCTATGTTGGCGGCGAACCGCAAATAATTTCGAATAAAAGTTGGGACGATCCTTCAAACGCGGGATTTGCCGTGACGTTGCGACCTCCCTATATTAAATTCAAGGTTGGGTCGGAGAATGATGAGCGAGCGCTCAAGGAGTTCAGGTTGCCAAAGGACTATCGCGAAGGATGGGTGTATGTCGTCTTGGTCGTCGATCGTCGAGAAGGATCTCTCCGGCTTTCCTATGATTTTGAGGATTTTACGACGGTGGAATTAGATCCGGAGGTTCTCAAAGACTCTGATTTCACCCTGTCTCCTTTGATCTCCGTTGGGAAGGACAACGTGGAAGATAGCGTGAATGCCGGGCTCCTTTTTGACGAGTTTGTGCTTGTCGACGGTTCGCTTACTCAGGAGGATCTTGATAAACTCAAGAGTTATTACACAGAAGAAACGGCTCTCAAAGAAGAATAAAAGAGGGAGGCTGAATAGGTTCGAATTATATACGGCGCTCATAAGACGACCGCCTTATCGTCCGTATAGAGAAAGACACGTTTTGAAATCGATAGACGCGAGGAAAACTTTTTCTTTATGAAGAAAAATTTTCATAAAAGGTTGTTGACGGACTTTGAAGTAGCGTTATATTATTACCTGTTGTCGCTGAGAGTAAGCGACGGCGCGATATTTAACAATCAGGTAAAGAAGAAACATACAGAGTGAGAAACCGTCGAAGAGAAATCTTCGAGTTTTCAAGCCAACAGAACGATTCAAAATAAA
>SFIW01000049.1 GCA_004556055.1 Planctomycetaceae bacterium | reverse complement strand
AGGGGTAGTTACTGGGGATAATAAGAAAAAACTACATCCAACATGTCTTGAGGGTATGGAGAAAATCTATACAGGGAAAGAAATACAACCCTATAGGTTGAAGGAAGTTCAAAATTATATTTTTTATGATAGAGCAAATCTTCAACAGGTTGCTAGAGAGGAAATATATCGCGCTCCTGAAAAGCTAGTCTATAAATTTATTTCTAATCGACTAACATTTGCGTATGACGACAGCTCTAGTCTGTTTTTGAATAGCGCCAATATTCTAATTCCCGCTATTCCATTTATGGGCGTCAAAACGGTAATGGCTTTCCTCAATTCATCGCTATTTCAGTTTATGTATAGTAAACTCTTTGGCGAAGTAAAGACGCTAAAGGGAAATTTGATAGAATTGCCTTTTCCTCAAATAACAGAGGCAGAGAACGACGAAATTTCCGCTTTAGTCGACGACGTCTTGAACGGTTCAACTTCAACTCAGCGCGTCATTGACGACTATATTTTTTCTATTTACGGTTTATCCGATGAACAAAAAAAGTATGTTAGGGGAATCGCAAATGGAAAAGCTGATTGAGGAATAAAATAGTCGCTAGTATCTTCTTAGCGACGAAGCGCTAGATATTCCGTATTCCGTATCTCCGTTCGATAATAGGCGCCGAGATTCTAACGTTTCAAGAATCTCTCGACGTATTGTCTAGCGCTGTCAAGCAACTTCAAGCGTCTTTTGCGGCTTTAGGGGACAACGGTCATAAAACAGCAAAATCTTGAGCGCAAAAAAGAAATAGGGCTGCGTTCAGTAGTCTTATTACCGGACGCAGCCCTTTCTTGAAACGCTATTTCTCAAACTTCATCGTGACCGTCGCGTCGCACGTTTGCGACGTTCCCGAGAGTTTCACGGCGAGAACCCCGTCGGCGTCCGGTTCCTTGTAATCGAGAAGAACCTTCGCGTCGGAGTCTGTCGCGACGTCAACGGAGACGATTTTGTACCCCTCGGGGACGAGGAATCGCGCCGTCGTCGCGTTCTTTTCGATCACCTTAAAGGTCGCGGCAAGGGTCGTTTCCTCTTCGTTCCAGTCGAGGTTAAGGAGGTCGACGGCGCCTTGCGTCAGGTGTCGGTCGGAGGAGAGGAACTGCGGGCGATTCAGGCGCGGATGGAGCGCGAGGAGTCGCACGGCATGAGCGGGAACGTGAAGGGACGTCTTTTCCGCGAAGGCGCCAAGATAGGTCGAGGTCCAGAATTCATACGCGACGTATTCTCCCTCTTTGGCGCCGATTTCCGCGAGGGTGAAGGGGATCTGCGCGTCTTCGTCGGTCCAGTTGAAGAGGGCGACGACGTCCCAGTCGCCGAAGGGACGACTCACTTTGAGATCCCAGACGGGAAGGTTGTTGAAGTAGGGATAGAGGGCGCCGGGACGCACGTCGCAGACGGGAAGAGTCTGCTGAAGGATCTTCATTCTGTCGGCGGGAAGTTTGTCGAGGAAGTCGCCGAAGAAGGTCTGCTGACCCGGCAAAGCGACGACCGTCGCGGTGACTCGCGCTTCTTCAAGGGGCAGATCGCCGACCAAAACCGTGTCGGGGTCGGAGATGAAGACGATGTTGTTCACGAAGTTCTGATTGAGGGTGCGTCCCGCTTGCTGAAGAACGTTTTCCCACTTGACGGGCTGATTCGGGTGGACGATATCGGCGCCGGTACGCGCGGCGTCGGCGTATAACGCTTCGGGCCCGGTGAAGTGTCCCTGGCAGGCAAGGAAGACGCGATCGTCGCCGATTCCCGCGCGGAGCTCGCGAACGCAGCGCTCAAAGGGCGCGACGCAATCCGGATTCTTGAACGCGGCGCGAACGTTCGGCTTCTCGAAGAAGTGCGCGCTATACCCCGAGTTTCCCCCTGACATTCCGTCGATCTTGAAAAATTCGTAACCCCATTCGTGCGAGGCGACGTCGTGATAATGGCGCAACCACGCGACCGCCTCGTCGTTCGACGGATCGATCGTGTAACGTCCGTTCCACGTCGACATAGGCGTTCCGTCGGGATTGTGCAAGAACCAATCCTTATGCGCGTTATAAAACTCTTCGGAGCCCGTGCCAAAGGGGGCGGTCCAGAGACCGGGAGTGAATCCCAAGGCGCGAATATCGTCCGCGAGCGCTTTCATCCCCTTCGGGAACTGGTTTTCATTCGCCTTGAGGCTGAGATTGTCAAAATTCGAGACGGGTAGAGAATCGGAGTTCCCTTGCCAGCTTTCGATGAGCCAGACGTCGAGTCCGAAGGGCTGGAGATACTCTTTTGCGACGCGCGCTTGCGCAAGGTTGTCCTCCGCGGTCGCTTTGTCGAAGTAGACGTTCCAGGACATCCATCCTGAGAGAGCGCGCGGCAATCGTTCGCGGTTGATAGGCGCGTAGTATGGAACCCATCGTTTTTTGAAATAGTCTCGGTCGAGAGCGACGCTCCATGTCGCCTCGGCGGGTTCGTCGATCCTTCCGGCGATGCGGAACGCGTCTTTGTCGACGGAAAGAGAAGCGGCGTCAAAGCGCAGAGCGACGTCGTCTTTCGGAGAGAAGAGGGAGTCGTAGGAGAGGGAACGCGTCGCGCCGGTCGAGAGGGAGAGGACGCGTTCGCCGACTTGAGGACGCGTGCGGCAGGGGAAGGCGTCGTCGCGGAAGGTCGTCTTCCCTTCGAAGGTCAAGACTCCGCGATAGAATTGACGCGTGCGGTGATAGACGGTCGCCTCGAGACGCTCTCCTTGCGCGTCGAAGACGATATATCCTTGAATTTCGTTATGCGCGTCGGCGATTCCGAGGCGCTCTTTGACCCCGTCGCGCGGCGGGACGACGCGCCATTTTTCGCCGTCTTGCGTTTCGAAAGAGAGGACGCCTTCAAGGAGAACGTTCCCGCGGTTATTGACGAGGGAGAGGGTTTGGCTCTCCTCGTTAAACTGAACCGTCCACGCGCCTAGAGCGAGGAGAAAACACGTTACGACTTCGATCATTAGCAATCTACTCCATTGTGTAGGGCGTCGTCCCCAGCAAATGGAGCGTCGCCGTTATTTTGAAGGACAGGAGCCCGGCGTTATGTGGGATCCTCCGTTGGCGTTCGCGTCGTCGGCGAAAGGATCGCGGACGGCGCGAAGCTGCAAGTGAATATTGCGGATTCTGCGGATGAGGTTTGCCTCTTCCGCGATTTCTTGTTCCAAAAGACGAAGTTCATGGAGGTATTGGTCGCTCGCCTTGAGGGAGTTCGACGCGTCATAGCAAGACGAAACGAGACTGCGATAAGCGCGATCTTCCGGGGGCGTCTCGTCGTCCTGCTTCTTGTCGGCGCCGCGCGGCTCCAGGTAGTCTGGAACGAAGGGAGGGTATTTTGCGTACGTCCTCGCGTATTCGTCTGCGGGATATCCGTTCGCTTCGCGGAAGCGCTTGTCGCCGTCTTCCCCTTTGGCGAGGGGACGGCGCGTGACGCTCTTGCGCGTCTTGTAGACAGGGGGCGCGACGGAGCTGAATTCGATCGCTTCGTCAAAAGATCCGCCCTCGTCCCACAGGGAACCTTTGTTAGGGGACGGCGTTTCTTTTTCGTCGTCCTGGTTCGGGACGAAGTGTGCGTCGTCAAACCCCATGCTTGTCGTTTTATACGAATCCCCCTCCTCGGTGACAAGTTCGAAGTTCATCGACTGCGGCGGGAGCCGATCTTCATTGGCGATTCCGGCGTCAACGCCTTTGGGGGCGTTGAGCTTCTCAAGAAGTCTTGCTTCGATTCCCTGGTCTATTTCGTCGACTTCTCTCGCGAGGGGATTAGCCGCGGGTTCCTTTTGAGGGACGTCTGCCGACTTCATAGCGGCGTCGTAGGCGCGTTCGTCGTATTCGCGCGCTTCAGGGACGGGCAGGGACGCTGGGGCGGGCTCTTCGACGTCCTCTTCTTCCTCGACGCGTTCTTGAGAGGGCGCGCCTTGGTTGAAGCCCGCGGCGAAAGTCGACATGGCGGCGGATTCGACCGCAGTCGGCTCATTGATTTGGTCAGGCGTCGCGACCGTTTGGCTCGTCTCGGCAGGGACGACTGTCGCGGTCGCGGGAGCGACTTTGACCGTACTATTATCTTCGTCGGCGGGTTCGTCGTCAAGTTCGCCGAACTCGATAACGCTATTTTCTTCGTTGTCGGAAGCGGAGACGGGGGCCTCGGGGATGCTTTGGAGATCGCGCCACGCGGAGCGGACGCCTTCTTCGTTAATCTCAATAGGACGCGGCTTTTTACCGTCTTTTTCGGACTTTGCGGACGCGTTTTGTTCCGCCATCCATAGCGCGCGATCGCATAGTTGAACGACGACTCGCGGCGCGCCTTCGGTTAGTTCAGCGACCGCCTTTTTCGCTTCTTTAGAGAATTTCGCGTTCATTTGCGCGCGTTTGAGCTCTTTTGAGATGAACTGTCCGGTCTCTTCGTTAGTGAAAACGTCGAGCCATGAACGCGAGACGACGCGCTGCGCGAAGGGATAGAGTTGGGGAAGATTGAGTCGTTCTTCGAGTTCGTGAGAACCGAAAAGAGCGACGGATAGCTGCGCGGGAGATTGGATATGATCGATGAGAGCGCGGAGTTCGTCGAAGACGCGCAGGGAGAGGTTCTGGGCGTCGTCGATGAGAATGACGCGACGTTTTTGAGGCGCGCGTTCTAGATAGTCGAGGGTCATGAGACGCAATTCGGTTTCGTCTCCGCCGACAAAGGTCTGGTGAAGAGAGAAAAGGAGCTGTTGGAAGAACGCCTTGACGGTGAATTTTCTCGACGCGCAGACGACGGCGACGAGATCGTCGTCGGTGAATTTCGACGCGATGACGCGCGTCAATAGAGTCTTGCCGACCCCCGCGTCTCCAAGAATAAGCGCGACGCCCTCGCCGCGTTTCAAACAGCGCTCCGCGTCTCGCCGCGCCTTCTCTATGATTGAGGCCGGAAAGTACGCGCGTTCGTCAGGGCTCGTTAAAAACGCCCGTCTTATATCTTGATTTTCGCGATATTCCGTCATATTACCATCCTTTAGCTGTATACGTCGTCGCTCCAACGACGCTTGTTCATCTTGGTTAGGGACTTGTTTCGACTCTCCTTTCGAAAACTACCCTGTCGACTATATCGGCGTCCTTCTCTAAAATATTTAGAATTTTATGAAAAATGATCTTAATCGGCATAACTGTTAGCTTTGTTGCGCTTCCCATAGTCGGAAAACTAAGAGCGACCACAGACGCGCCCCGTGATTAAAACGACGACTTTCATGCTCCTTCACCAGCTCCTCAACCCAACTCTGGTTGAAGTAAGGGCTGCGGCGCGTCGAAGGATCAAAGAGAACTTCTTTCAGGGTTGAGTTGAGCTCCTTGCGGAACCATTCGTCGACAGGCGCTCCAAACCCTGTTTTGGGACGCTTGTCGATCTCGGGTGGGAGGAATTCCCGACACGCGTCTCGGAGAATTCTCTTCCCCGTAACGCCCTTAAGCTTATATTCTAACGGCAGTTGCAACGCGAGTTCAAGGACGTTCGGATCCAGAAGAGGGGATCGCGTCTCGAGCGCGTAACACATCGACGCGACGTCGACCTTCGTGAGAATGTCGCATGGAAGGTAGGTCATAATATCGGTGAAGCTGATCGCTGTCACCGGATCGCGCTTCTGGAATCTCTTCCAGGCGTCCCCGAGGAAATCGAGAACGTCAAGCTCCTCCGCGCTTGGAACCCCCGTAAAAGGTTGACGCCACTCCTTCGCGCAATCTCTCCAATATTCGTCGCTTAACAGGCCATGGAGTCGACCGCGATTGAAGATAGCGATCCACTGCAAATATTCTTCCAGGGGCTCCATCCCGAGGGTTTCGAGAAGGCGCCGCGCGCGCGTCAGGGGAGAACGCTGGCGCGATCCGCGCGGAATGAGGGCGCGCAGCGGCCCCGCGACGAAGTTTCTCACGCTCTGCGGCGCGTAACGCATCGCCTGCGCGATTCGGAACGCCTTATATCGGTCGTAGCCCGCGAAGAGTTCGTCTCCGCCGTCTCCGCCTAGAGCGACGGTGACTTCGCGCCTCGTCGTTTCGCAAAGGCACAAGGTGGGAATCGCGGAGGAGTCGGCGAAAGGCTCGTCGTACTGCGCGACGATCTTCGTCAAAAAGTCGTTCGCGCACGGCTCGACGAAGAACTCCGTGTGATCCGTTCCAAAGAGCTTCGCGGTCTGACGCGCGTAACTCGTTTCGTCGTATTCCTTCTGCGCGAAGCCGATCGAAAAGGTTCGCACCTTCTTTACGCTGAACTGACGCATGAGCCCCGTGACGATCGTGGAGTCGACCCCTGCGGAGAGGAAAGCTCCGAACGGGACGTCGCATCTCATTCTAACGCGGACGGCGTTTTCGAGGCGTCGGCGCAACTCGCGGGTCGCCTCTTCGTACGTCGCGGTCGTCATGTTGAGACTTATTGTTTCGTTGTCGAACGCCGCCGCGTCGATGGATCCCTCGGCGCGAAGGCGTTCGATTTCCTGGGTCGTCACCCCGGAGTTTGTGTTGAAATTAGCGACGTTTTCGAGCTTCCAATATCTTTGGACGCGCGGTTCGTCCCCTTCGTTCCATAAAAGGAAGGACGAGGGGGGAAGTTTGGCGATCCCTTTATAGATCGTTCGCGGATGCGGAACGTATTGGTAGGTCAAATATTGCCGCAAGGCGACGAGGTCGAGCTCGAAGGGAACGCCAGGGAAGCGTTTAAGCGCCTTGAGTTCGCTCGCGAAGATGATCCGCTCCCCGTCGTAGCGGTAGACGAGGGGCTTCTTTCCGACGCGGTCGCGCGCGAGAAGGAACCGCCTCTTGCGCGCATCCCAGATCGCGAAGGCGAACATCCCGTTGAATTTTCGCAGCGCGTCGATTCCATACTCCTCGTACGCCTGAAGGAGAACTTCGACGTCGGTTTGCGTGCGGAAGACGCGCCCGCGCTTTTCGAGTTCGCGCCGCAGTTCGACGTAGTTGTATATCTCGCCGTTGAAGGTCAACCAAACGGTTTCGTCGTCGTTCGCGAAGGGTTGACGTCCCGCGCGTGATAGATCGACGATCGCGAGTCGCCGATGTCCGAAGGCGAAGCCTTTTTCTTCGAGGGGCGCTTCGCGCGTCAATTCTCGGCGACATGTTCCTCGATCGTCCGGCCCTCGATGAACGAGGGCGTCCGTCGCGGCGTCAAGAGTCTCCTGGGACACGCCGCCGCGCGACGTCTTCCAAATCGCTCCGCAAATTCCACACATGCGCTGATTGTCCTCCCGACGCGCGACGTTTCGCGGCGTCTGTTTAATATGTATGTTATACTTTATGAAAAATTACATTTTTTGTACGGTATTGTAACGGATTCCGCTATTTTTCAATCATTTTATAATGAGGTTGGCGTTTCGCCCCTTTTTTCTGTACAATAGAAGAACCCTTACCATAACAAGAGTATCGGCGGCGATTTGCCGCGTATTGAGTCCAGGAACGAAGAATCATGACGAAAAAGATCACGCGACGCGACGCGCTGCGAATAGCGACGGGAAGTCTCGTCGCGACGGCGTTAGGCGCGACGCCCGCGTTTGCCGACGCGCCCCTCGACGCGCCTTCCGCCACGAGCGCGTCGAACTCCGCGACCGTCGAAAAAAACGAATCCCCCGCGCCTCGCGAACGCGTCGTCGTGAAACTCAAACCGAACTCCGACGATCCGAACGTCCAAGCCGAGATCGTCGGCTACGAAATCGCCGACTACCGGGACGACCCCGCGGTTCGACAATACCTCATGGAGGACGAAGACGGGGCGTTACGCTTCCTCGCGGCGGATCAGATCGTCGAGAAGAACGCCGCGCCCGCGATTTCTCCTCAAGAAGCGCGCGACGGGATGAAAGAGCGTCTCTTGGCGCGGATGGGGAAGGGGTTCGACGCGCTCGACGCCGGGTCGTTCCTCTTCGTGTCGAACGCGTTCGACGGGTACGTCGAATGGTGCGCGCGTCTCTTTGAGCGTCTTGAGAAGGGATTCGACCTTTACGCGGAGAAGACTGGTCTGAAGACGAAGCGTCGCGCCACGCCCCTCGTCGCGATTATTTTTGCGCGGCAATCTGAATTTATTCGCTATGCGTCTGCGGAAACGCCGTCGGCGGAGAAATTGGCCGCATACTATAATATGCAGACGAATCGCGTGGCGCTCTACGACCTGTCGAATCCGCAAGGCGTCGCGTCGGAGAATTTGCGTCGACGGTCGCGACTCGTCGAGACGCGCGAGATCTTGTCGCGCCCCAACGCGGCGTTTAACGTCGCGACGATCGTTCACGAAGCGACGCATCAGCTTTGCTTCAATCGCGGCGTCTTTCTCCGGACGGGGCCCTCTCCGCTGTGGGCCGCCGAGGGAATGGCGCTCTGCTTCGAGACTCCTAACGGAATGGCGACGCAAGGGGGCTGGGGTTTTCGCGGCTCCTTTGTGAAAAACGAACGGATGCTAGCCCTCTATCGCGCGTACGCTCCGCGGATGAAGGATCCGTATCGGAAACTCGTCGCGCAGGAAGGATTTTATGAGAATATAGAGGCCTCTTACGCCGCGTCGTGGGCCCTCTTCTACTATTTGAGTAAACGACGCGAGCGCGAACTTGCCGACTACTTGAACGTCGTCTCCCAAAAGTCCCCGTGCGCGGTCTATCCCTCCGAGGAAAGACTCGGCGACTTTACGGCGATTTTTGGCGACGATTGGGATCGCTTGACCGGCGACGTCGCGCGTTACATGAAACGTCTTTGAATTGCGCGTCGCGCGAAGGAAGGAGGACGCCGTGAGACTCTTTTATCGATTTTTACTACTGACAACCTTCTGCCTAACGCTCTTCTTTACGGGGACGTCGCGCGCGCAATTTAGTCCCGTGCCGATTCCCCAGCCCCCGAAACCTCTCGTCCCCCCCTCCGTCCCTTTTGTTCCCCTCAATCCGAAAACGCCGACCGACCCTGTAACGAAAGCGCGCGCAAAGATGTACGAGGAGATGCTCAAAGAGTTGCGCAAGCGCGAAAAAGAAGCCGCGGAGCAGGAGAAGAAGATCGAGGAGTTCCTCAACAAGCTCTTCGAAGAGTTTGGTCCTGACGCGCGCATAGGTTTCTCGCGGCGGTTCGTCATCGTGTACGATACGACGGACGCGTACGCGAACTGGTGCGCGCGCGTTCTTGAAACGGTCGCGTTCGCGTACGAGCGGCTTGTCTCGGGGCTCGATTTTTCGTCGGGGCTCGAGGATCCGATGGTCGTCTTTATCTACGCGGAGAAGGAGCGCTATGAAGACTATTTCAACAAGTACGCGCCTTCGGTTCTCCAACGCTCGAAGGTGAAGCCGCTGGGGTTCTATTCGTCGAAGAACAATCGCGCCGTTTTCTACGATTTGACGGAGCAGGAGCGGAATCGCGTCGACAAAACGGAGAGGCGCACGATCGAAGAGGTCGCGACGGAAGTTCTCGCCGCGCCGAAAGGTCGGGAGAATCTCTCGACGATCGTTCACGAAGGGACGCATCTGGTCTCGTACAACTACGGTCTCTTCAGTCGTCAGGGCGAGAACCCGCAGTGGGCGGTGGAGGGGCTCGCAATGCTCTTCGAGGCGCCGTGCGGGGAAGCGAAGGACGGGGGTTGGTATCCTTTCGACAAGGGGGGAAGACTGAGCTTCGCGACGAATAAGCTACGCGTCGCCGAGTTCAAACAATACGCGTCGGGGACGATCGAATCGCCCTTCCCCGTGAAGGACGTCGTTGGTCTCGAACAGATCGATCCGGATCGCGAGGACGCGTATCCGATCAGCTGGGCTCTCTTTTCTTTTCTGTCGAAGAAATATCCGCGCTATCTTAAGGAGTACCTCCTTTACAACGTCATGCAGCAGCCGCGTATGGGTTACGCGACGTATCAGCGGACGCGAGAGTTTGAGCTTTGCTTTGAGTACGATTGGAATAAACTTTTCCTCGAATTGAAGGCGCACGTCGACGCGTTGGAACTCGAAGAGGGCGGAATGGATCCGAAAGAGGCGGAAGCGGTCGCGCGTGAGAAGCACAATCTTCCGAAAGAGTTGACGGCGGAGGAACAGAAGCGTCAGGCGCGAGCGGAACGAGAAGCGAAGCGAGCCGAAGCGGAGGCTGCGCGTCGCGAGAAGGAGGCGTCGCGCGCGGCGCAGGAGGCGGAAAAGAAGGCGCAGGCGAGCGAAGCGCGCGCAGAGAAGGCCGAACGGAAGGCGCAGGAGGCGGAAAGGGCTTCGGGACGGAAACTTACGCCCGACGCGAAGCCTTCGAAGGAGAAGAAAACGCCCGACGCTAAGCAGGAGGATTGGCTTAACGGTTGGGACGAGGAGGGTTGACGAATGACTGAAGGAGAGACGACGCGTCGCGCTTTTCTTTGCGCCGCCTTGGCGTTGGCGCCGTTAAGCGCGGCGTTGGGGCTCGATTTGCAGACGTACGAGACGGAGGAGTGGCTTCGCCTCGCGCGACAGAAGTGCGACGAGCTTGTCGAGCGGTTCAACGCGGTCAACCAAGAGAACAATATTCTGGACAGCGCCGGTCGTCCGCGGCGTTTTAAGTCGAAGATTTGCGCGCCCTTTCTCATCTGTTACGACGTCTCCGACGAATACGCGGGGTGGCTCGGTTCTCTCTTGGGGGAAGTGACGAAGGCGTACGAGCGGTTTTGCGAGAGACTTGGCGTCGAGACGACGCCGCCGGACTCTGCGCTTACGGTCGTCGTCTTTGCGACGCGAGAGGGTTTCGACGCGTTCGCGACGCAGTTGCAGGGCCCGAGCTTTCTCCAACAGGAGAATAAGCCCGTTGGGTTCTATCATAAAAGCTCTAAGTTCGACGGTTCGGTGATCTACGATATGACGTCCTTCGAAGCGACGCGCGAGGCGTCGGAGAGCCGAAGCGCGAGTAAAAAGGGGGACAAGAGCGTAGACGCGGAGACGGTCGTCGGGACGGATCGCGGGGTCTCGCGCGTTCGCGCGGCGAAGGAGGCGCGGGCGATGAAGTCGCGCCTCAACGCGGGGGACAACGTGAGCACGATCGTGCATGAGATCGCGCATCAGCTTTCGTATCGGACGGGCCTCTTCAACTTTGGGGCGCCGGACTGGGTGGTGGAAGGGCTGGCGACGACGTTCGAGACGCCGAATGAAGACGCGGCGCTCGGGTGGCGTTTTCGAGGCTCGTTCCCCGTCAACGAGGATCGTTTGCGCGCTTTCGTGAAGTATTTCAACAACGACTTCTCCCTCTCGTCGATTAAAGAGGTTGTGACGTCGGACTCTTTCGAAGAGGAACTTCGCGACGATGGGTACGCGACGGCGTGGGCGCTCTTCTACTTCACGCTGCGTAAAAAGCCGAAGGAGCTGCGCGATTACCTGGAGCGGATCAAGAAGCGCGAGGGTCGCCGGGGAATGTCGGCGGACGAGCGCATGGAGGAATTTGTCGCGTCTTTCGGCGATCCGGACGTCTTCGGTCGGCAGTTCGTGAAGTTCATCCGCGATCTCAATTCGCGCTGAGACGCGTCGACTCTCTCTCCCTGCGGACAGTTCGAAGCGTTTTCTCCTTCGCCGGGAAAGGGGGAGGGAGGGAAGAGGAGAAAAGAAAAACCGCGACGCGGGGTAAGGCGTCGCGGTTTTGTTTTGGAAGGGAGAGAGTCGCGTCGCGTCTCGGAGGGCGCGAGGCGTCAGACTTTCTCGAAGAACGTGTCGGGACGGTTCGGGTTGAAAATCTCGTTGCACGTCATAACGGTGACCAAGTCTTCGGTCTCGGAGAGATTAATGATGTTATGCGTCCAGCCGGGGATCATATAAATCGCTTCGATCTTGTCGCCGCTGACCTCGAACTCGACGATCTCGCCCGTGTTGATATTGCGCTCCTGAATCAGTCCGTGACCGTGGACGACGATGAAGAGCTCCCACTTCGAGTTGTGCCAGTGCTGCCCCTTCGTAATGCCCGGCTTGCTGATATTGACGGAGACTTGGCCGCAGTCGAGGGTGTGGACGAGTTCGGTGAAGCTCCCGCGATCGTCGCAGTTCATCTTGAGAGGATATTTGAACTGCTCCTTCGGAAGATACGTGAGATAGAGGGAGTGCAGCTTCTTAGCGAAGGAGCCCTCGGGCGTTTTGGGGAGAAGAAGGGTTTGCGGGAGGGTCTTGAACTCCTGGAGGAGATCGACGATCTCGCCGAGAGTAACCTTGTGCGTCGTCGGAACGTAACAATATCTCCCGTCTTCCTTAGCGACGGCGTCGACTCCGTCGAATTCGCAGCGCTTCTCCTTCCCCTCGAGAAGATCGAACATCCCTTCGACGAGATCGTCGATATAGAGGAGTTCAAGCTCAGTACTCCGATCGTTGACGGTAAAGGGTTCGTCGTTCGCGACGCAATAGCAAAGCGTGGATACGAAAGAGTTATACTTCGGTCTGCTATGCCCCATCAGATTCGGGAAGCGATAGACGGCGACCTTAGCTCCCGTTTCCTTCGCATAGTCGAAGAAGAGCTCTTCCCCCGCCTCCTTACTGCGTCCATACTCGCTGTTTCCAAAGCGTCCGGCGAGGGTCGCTTGGATCGAGGAAGAGAGCATGATCGGAGCCTTGTTGCCATGCTTCTTGAGAAGATTGAGCAACTCGGAAGCGAACCCGAAGTTCCCCTTCATGAAATCCTCGGGGTTCTCAGGTCGATTCACGCCCGCGAGGTTGAAGACGAAGTCCGCCTTCTGGCAATACGCGTCGAGCTCCTCGGGAGTGGAGGCAAGATCATACTCGTAAATCTCCTCGACGCAGATATTGGGACGCGTGCGATTCTTGTTGTCTCGAATATTCTTGAGATTGTTGCAAAGGGCGGTTCCAACCATTCCCTTAGCGCCGGTGACTAAGATCTTCATAAGAGCCTTTCTCCTCTTTTACGCGCGTTTCAGACGTCTTTTCGCCATACCATTTTATTGACGACTCCGGTATAGCTCTGGATGATCTTCACGACCTTGTCGCTGACGTTTTCGTCGACATAGTCGGGGACGGGAATACCCAGGTCGCGGTTTTTGTTCATCTCGACGGCGACGTCAACCGCTTGTAAGAGCCCTTTTTCGTCAATACCGGAGAGGATGAAACAGGCCTTGTCGAGGGCTTCGGGGCGTTCGGTGCTCGTTCGGATGCAGACCGCGGGGAAGGGGCGTCCAACGCTGGTGAAGAAGCTACTCTCCTCGGGGAGGGTTCCTGAGTCGGAAACGACGGCGAAAGCGTTCATCTGGAGGCAGTTGTAGTCGTGGAATCCGAGGGGCTCGTGGCGTATGACGCGTGGATCGAGCTGGAATCCGGACGCTTCGATCCTCTTTCGCGAGCGCGGGTGGCAAGAGTAGAGGATCGGCATATCGTATTTCTGCGCCATCTTGTTGATCGCGTTGAAGAGGGAGAGGAAGTTTTTCTCCGTGTCGATATTCTCTTCGCGGTGAGCGGAGAGGAGGATATACTTGCCCTTTTCAAGTCCGAGACGTTGATGGACGTCGGAGGCTTCGATCTTGGCGAGATTGGAATGGAGCACTTCGGCCATCGGGGAGCCGGTGACATAGGTTCGCTCTTTTGGTAGTCCGCAATCTGCGAGGTAACGGCGCGCGTGTTCGGAGTACGCCATATTGACGTCGGAGATGATATCGACGATGCGGCGATTCGTCTCTTCGGGGAGACATTCGTCTTTGCAGCGGTTTCCGGCTTCCATGTGGAATATCGGGATATGCAGTCTCTTGGCGCCGATAACGGAAAGACAGGAGTTGGTGTCGCCGAGGACTAAGACGGCGTCGGGCTTGATCTCGGCCATGAGCTGATAGGACTTCGCGATGATATTTCCCATCGTTTCGCCCAGGTCGGCGCCGACGGCGTTCAGATAGGCTTCCGGGTCGTCGAGTTCCAGATCGTGGAAGAAGACTCCATTGAGATTGTAGTCGTAGTTCTGTCCGGTGTGCGCAAGGATCGTGTCGAAATAGACGCGACACTTTTTAATGACCGCCGCGAGACGAATGATTTCAGGACGCGTGCCGACGATGATAAGGAGCTTGAGCTTGCCGTTGTTTTTCCATGAGCAGTCGAACATTTCACTTATCCTCCGCCAGACGTTCTTGAATATAGGTTAGCGCCGCGATCGTGTCGATCGTTTCTTGGAGATTGAGACGACGGGTATTGTTGCTGTTGAACTCGGTGAGGGTGTTTCTCGCCTCGTCCCCTTCTTTGAAGAACTTGTCGTAATTCAAGCCGCGATTGTCCGCAGGGACGCGGTAGAAGTCGCCCATATCGACGGCCTTGGCGCATTCTTCATTCGTCAGGAGCGTCTCGAACATCTTCTCGCCGTGACGGATGCCAATGACTTTGATCTCTTCTTTCTTTCCGCCGAAGAGCTCGCAGACCGCCTCGGCTTGCGTCTGAATCGTACACGCGGGCGCTTTCTTAATGAGGAGATCGCCATTCTGCCCGTGTTCGAACGCGAAGAGGACGAGGTCGACGGCTTCTTCGAGACTCATGATGAAACGCGTCATCGTCGGTTCGGTGACGGTGATCGGATTTCCGGCTTTGATCTGATCGATCCAAAGAGGTATGACGGAGCCGCGCGAACACATGACGTTGCCGTATCGCGTGCAGCAAATCTTGGTCTTGCCGGACATACGCGACTTGGCGATGGCGACCTTCTCTTCGATCGCCTTGCTCATTCCCATCGAGTTGATCGGATACGCGGCCTTGTCGGTCGAGAGACAGATGACGGACTCGACGCCCGCTTCAATCGCGGCGGTCAGAACGTTGTCGGTGCCGATCACGTTCGTACGCACCGCTTCCATGGGGAAGAACTCGCACGAGGGGACCTGCTTGAGCGCGGCGGCGTGGAAGATGTAGTCCACGCCGGGCATGGCGCCGCGAACGGACTGCAAGTCGCGCACGTCCCCGATGTAGAACTTGATCTTGTCCGCGACCTCCGGCATTTTCGCCTGATATTCGTGACGCATGTCGTCCTGCTTCTTTTCGTCGCGGGAGAAGATGCGAATCTCTCCAATATCCGTCTTTAAGAAGCGGTTTAGAACCGCGTTGCCAAAGGAGCCCGTCCCGCCGGTAATCATCAAGGTTTTGTTCTTAAAAAGCGACATGTCCCACCTCCAAAATATCTGCGATTCTTCTACACGCGCGACCGTCGCCATAAGGATTGGCGGCATGCGCCATTTTTTCGTATTCTTCCTTGCTCTCAAGAAGTTCCTTGAAGTTGCGGTAAATAACCTCTTCGTCGGAGCCGACTAACTTTAGAGTTCCAGCGGCAATACCTTCCGGCCGCTCCGTCGTGTCTCTCATAACAAGAACGGGTTTTCCAAGGGACGGGGCCTCTTCTTGAATTCCGCCGCTATCGGTCAGAATTAAGTAACTCCTGGCTAAAAAGTTGTGGAAATCTAAAACTTCCAGAGGCTCAATTATACGAATTCTATCGCACCCTTCAAGCTCTTCGTTCGCTATTTGGCGCACGACTGGATTCATATGAATCGGGTATATTGCCTTGACGTCGGAATGTTCTTCCATGACGCGACGAATCGCTCGGAACATGTGACGCATCGGATCGCCCAGATTTTCACGGCGATGCGCGGTAATCATGATGAGGCGACTTCCGCTCGCCCATTCTAGCTCGGGATGAGTATAGGCGTCGCGAACCGTGGTCTGTAGCGCGTCGATGGCGGTGTTTCCAGTGACAAAGATCGATTCGGGGGCTTTCCCTTCCCTGAGAAGATTCTTTTGCGCGAGCTCGGTGGGAGCAAAGTTATACTTGGCGACGATTCCAACAGCTTGTCTGTTGAACTCCTCCGGGTAGGGGCTATAGATGTTGTAAGTGCGAAGCCCCGCCTCAACATGCCCCACTGGGATTTGTTTGTAAAAACAGGCAAGGGCCGTGACAAACGTCGTCGACGTATCGCCATGCACAAGGACGACGTCGGGCTTGACTTCGTCTAAAACCTTCCCGATGCCATTGAGAATGTTTGTTGTGACGTCGAATAACGTTTGCTTATCCTTCATGATAGCTAAGTCGTAATCAGGCGTCACTTGAAAAGAGTCTAAAACCTGATCCAACATTTGACGGTGCTGCCCTGTAACGCACACAACCGTCTTTAATCCTTTTCTTGTCTTCAGCTCATTGACAAGAGGGCACATTTTTATGGCTTCTGGGCGTGTGCCAAAGACCAGCATAACCACTTTCATCTTACTTCTCCATTGCGCGCTTTAATCGTCGTATAATCTCTTAGCCCTTGGGGAAGGGGACTCGGAACGCCTTGGACACAATCTCTTTTGACGAACTGTATAATAACCTGTTCTGCGTTTGGTTAAATATGGTAGACGCCCGGCAGATTGCAAATATTGTGACAATCCAAGATTACTTTTCCCGCCAACTTGTCCATATTCTCTTTGATTTCATTGTGTTTCACCATGAGGACGACGAAATCGACGTCGTTAAGGAATTCGTCCAGGTTGTGATACTGGTTCGCCACGACGTCTTGCGTAATGAAAGGATCGTACACCTTGAGCCCGTTTGCCAAATGTCGTTCTTGACTTTCTAAGAGCTGAAGAGTGGGGGATTCGCGCATATCGTCGACGTTTTCTTTGTAGGTGAGCCCGTACAATCCGACGCGTTTGACGTCGGTAAGGTTGTTCTCTTTCATAATTTCGTAGATACGATTGAGAACGAAATCGGGCATTGCGTCGTTGGTTTTCATCGACTCGTCGATCACTTTGGCAAGAGACGGATAGTCGCCGACGAGGAACCACGGATCGACGGAGATGCAATGTCCGCCGACGCCGGGACCTGGTTGGAGAATATTGACGCGCGGATGCATGTTGCAGATTCGGATAATCTCGTATACGTCCATGTTGTCGTGGCGGCAGATTTTCGCGAGCTCGTTCGCAAAGGCGATATTGACGGCGCGGAAGGTATTTTCCACGACCTTCGTCATTTCGGCGGTTCGAATGTCTGTTACGACGATCTCACCTTGGCAGAAGGAAGAATATAACGCTTTGATTTTTTCGCCGATCGTCTTGTCGTCCGCGCCAATAGTTCGGTTGTTGTGCAACAACTCATAAACCATGTTTCCTGGGATGATTCGTTCCGGCGCATGAACGAGGTGAATATCTTGTCCGACGGTGAACCCGCCTTCCGCAATCACTGGTCGGACGTATTTGTCAATAGTGCCGGGAGAGACGGTTGATTCAATCACGACCGTAGCGCCCTTGGGACAGACCTTCATGACTTCCTTTACAGCCGCGACGACGTAGCAGGCGTCGACTTTTTTGCTGAATTTATCGTAGGGAGTCGGCACCGAAATAATGTATACGTCGGTCACTTGGTATTCTGAAGTAAACTTGATTCCGGCCTTCACGGCGTTCCCAAAGAGCTTGTCGAGTCCCGTTTCTTTAAAAGTCGTCTTGCCAGCGTTGAGCGTTGCGACTAACTCTTTATTGTAGTCGGTTCCAATAACTTCGACTCCATGCGAAGCCAGCATGAGCTTGGCTCCCCTAAATCATATGAAACATTTCCAACGCGACGTTTTTGTTTAACGCCTAGATTACGGGTAGAATACCAATGAAGCGCTTTGCGTGGCAATTGTTGCCGCTTTGGTTAAAACTACCTCTAGTAACAGCAAGCGATCTGCGCAAAACGAATAACTTGCTATATGTCAATTATAATACATGCTTTTAGTTTATTATTCTCATCAACGCGAAAAGTGAATTATCACAGTCTGACGTATCCTTCTCAACGCAAACCGACGTCGAATCGCCTTTGTCGGCGTTATGAGCAACGTTGGCGTTTTTGTTCAGGTTGCGTCGTTTTAG
>SFIW01000048.1 GCA_004556055.1 Planctomycetaceae bacterium | reverse complement strand
TGTTGTTAAATATCTATCCCCAAACGTTCGGGGTTTTCCTATCACTGATAACAGTATACATCGAATTTTGAAAAGAAAAGGGGGTTTTTCAAAAATTCTCAAAATTTCTCAAAATCGAGATATATATAATATATTGTCAAGAAATCGTCGGAATTTCTGTATATAATCAAACATTCTTACACTATAAGCAAGCCGTTATATGTAACGTATAAAAAGCCGGTAAGTGGTTGTTTTGCGTTGTATTCCTCAACAACTAACAACAAGCTGTGTTGAAGTGTTATAATCGTTATATATTACCTAGATTACCTATTTTAAGTTAAAATAGATAAGATAGATAAGATATATATATATTATATATATTATTATTATTATATTTATATTATTATTACACTATTCAACAAGTTACACGTACGCGTAATGATATTATATATTATTAGTTCTTGCTTATTGTTTTATTATTGCGCGTTTTAATACATAGCTATTGTATGGCTACATAGGTATTGTTGTATATATACGACCGTTGAAAATGTGTAACATGTGTTAAAGTGGGTTTCACTCGAGAAATTACGGGGTCTGATGCGTGTAAGCTCCGTTTTTGACACGTTAAAATTTGTTGAACAACCCTCCCTCCCCGTCCATTATCTCGACTTGCGGGGGCGCGGTTTTGGGAAATTTCGAGAAAAATTTGAAAAATGCGCTTGACTTTCAAAAAACCTGAATTATTATATAAGCATCCTATCCGTTAACCGCAAAAACACACGAAAGGAATAAAAAGCCTATGGAGCAAAACGAACAAGAAACGAACGAAAAACCGCAACCATATTTAACGCTATTAAAAGGAAGGAACGAAAAACATTTAGAACAGCTGATAAACGACGGAATAAAGGTTGACGCGGTAGTCATGGATCCGCCGTACTGTTCGGGCGGGTCAACGACCGCCGCGAGGGCAAAAGGCATGATTAAATATATTAAGAGCCTAAAACGCCACATCAACCTTGTCGAGTTTGGCGACGAAATGGATCAAATCTCCTATGGCGCAAGCCTGCTTAACTTGCTTTTAAAGTTTGAGGAGCTATTGAAGCCGCCGGGGTACGTCTTCATCTTTTCGGACTGGCGACAGATTGCAGTAAATAGCATTGTTTTGCAAATGTCGTCAATAAGGTTTAGGGGCGTGATCCCTTGGAACAAAAAGAACTGCCGGCCTAATAAGGGGGTGTTTAAAAATCAATGCGAATTTGTCATTTGGGGCACTCTCGACGGTACAACGCCGAACAAGTACGCCGACGGCTACATTGAACAGAGCCCGGCACAAATGAAGGATCGCTACCACGCCACCGAAAAGCCGGTCGAGCTGTTGGAGTACCTTCTCCGTATCTTGCCCGACGACGCGAGGACGGTCTGCGATCCCTTCATGGGCGGCGGGTCAACCGGCGAGGCTTGCGCCCGTCTTGGATTGTCATTTATTGGAATCGAAAAAAACGAAACATATTTTAAAACATGCAAGGAGCGCCTGGAACCGCTCTTTGCGAATTGTCAAGGGGTATTGAATGAAAAAAATAATAATTAGCGCTCTTCTTTTTTCCGCTCTTGCAACACACGCGACTTCGGCGCGCGCATGTTGTTTTTTCAGATGTTGGAGAGCTCGCGCCACGGCTTGCGCTCCATGCGCTCCCGTAGCGCCTCAACCAAAGGCCGGGCCAAAATGGGAGGAACACCTCCAAAGGTCGAAGGAATACTTACCCGCGCCACCGCCTGTTGACGTGTGCCCGCTCTCCCCGCTTGAGAGTTGCGCGGAAACATTCAAAAAAGACGTTATCGGCTACGTCTCAGAGTTTAACGCATTACGCCGTCGCTACGGATTGCGCCCGGTTCAAATCGACGTTGTCTTAACGGAAGGCGCCGAAGCCCACTCTCAACATCAAGCCGCCCGTGGTCAAATCTACCACGCGCCAAACTGTGGCGCGGAAGTTGTCGCGCAAAATTGGAGCGCGGGAATCTCTGAAGCCTTGCGCCAATGGCTAAACAGCCCGCCGCATCGTTCCTTGATCCTATCCGCTCAATTTACGCGCGTAGGGGTTGGCGTTTGCAAAACTGAAATCGGCGCCAACTACTGCACGATACGACTAAGATAATTTTACAAAATTTTTCAAAAAAGGGGTTGACAAAATGAAACAAGATGTTCTCAACATTCACCAATTTAGAAGGCTTTTCCCGGTCGTAGTCAGGCCGCCCAAAAAAACAATTATTCAATGGATAGAGAACGGGACGCGAGAGGGGAAGAAGGCGCCCGCATTCACTGTTGACGGCCAGTATTTCATCGAGACGGAAAAGGCGCGGGAGTTTGTAAAGACTCTAGGATTCGAGCCGGTCGAAGTCGAGAAATAACACGCAAAGCGAGATAAAAAAATAAGAGGGTCGCGCCCAATGGACGCGGCCCCCTTCTATCAAAAGACATACCCAATCAGAGAATCAATCCGCGTGTTATTATAACGGATTTTCTTTGGCTGTCAATAGGGAAAATAAAAAATATTTTTTCTAAGATTTTAGGTATTGACAAGAAAAACATCTGTTATATAATCAACAGATTTACAATAAAAAAAAGGTCGTCCTCAAAAGAGAACGGCCTTTTATCGACCATCTGTAAGACGGACAAACAATCCAGGTAAAACAAACCGCATACATTATATAAAACTTTCCCCGCCTTGTCAATAGGTAAAATAAAAAAATATTTTTTGAGAAATATCTATTGACAAAACGAAGAAAAGAAATATAATTAAATTATTTTGGGAACAACGAAAAAGGCCACCACATCAAAGATTGACGTGATGACCTTTTCCGCTGGAGACAAAACCGGGACAGCTTTTTTGGAGTTAGCGTTTGTAGTATAACACACTCCGGCGAGGTTGTCAAGCGGTAAAAATAAAAAATATTTTTTCGCATTTTGGTATTGACAACAGATTGTATTATATTATAATTATACACATGATGAAATATATTCTCCTTGCTTTAGCAGTTCTATTTGCTCTCCCCGTCGATGCTGGCGAGATTAGACGCGCAAATTCTTTTGAAGACGCCTACCGCGCCACGTGTCGAGTTACCGCCGGTAATAGTCGCGGCACCGGTACGTTTAACGGCCTAACTGACGACGGCGCGGGAATCGTAACGACTAACGCCCACGTCGTAGGTAATACGTCTAACGTCTTGCTTGACTTTTGGACGAATGGGAAACAAGAGACCGTGCGCGGGGTTGTCGTCGCCCGATTCTTCGACGCGCGCCGCCCTTCCGATTTCGCTATCGTCAAAGTGTCGCGGGACGATATCGCTAGAATTTCCCCGCCTTTTGTAGCCTTAGGCGGGACGAATAGCGCCCCGGCGCCTAACAGCTACTTTTACAGCGCGGGGGCCCCGAAAGGTCGTTATGTGTCGGCGTGGATAGGTCGGACGCTATCCGACAATATGCAGGGTTCGTTCACGTTTCAACCCGGCCCGGTTCCCGGTCAATCTGGAAGCGCTATTATAAGCCGAATTGACGGCGAGCTGTGGCAGACAGGCGTGCTAACGTGGCTACTAGGAAACGAAGGGGCCGACGATAGCAAGGGTGGTGCGATTCCCATTTCTGCATTGTACGCCGCCGCGTCTGGTAGGTCGCAGGCCGTCCACTCAGAAGGACGCATCCCGGAAGGCGCGAAAGAGTGCGCGGATCACTTCGTCGCCCCGGCTGTAATCTGCATAACCGCGCCAAATTGCCCGCCATGTGTCCAGGCTAAAAAGGAAGTAACAAGCCTTCTTAAAAACGGCGTGCGCGTTTACTTATATCAGAACGACACGCCCGCCGGAGTAACCATTGCGAAGCGCTATTCCGTGCAGTTCACGCCAACGTTTATATTAGTGAACGATAAGTGGCAAGAACAGAAGCGTTATATTGGCGCTGGTCATCGCGACGCAATCGAGATTGACTATAAAAAGCTGTTGAAGGAATCAGGCGATTCTGTAAAACTTACTAATGATTTAAACGGCTTTTATGTTGACTTGAACGACAAGCCCGACGTCTACGAGGTCGCGGGCCCGCTTGATTTTCTTTCCGAAAGCCAAAAAAAATGGGAGGAAAGATTAAATAAAAAAGACTGTAAACCACTTGACAAAGAAAAAAACGAAGAAAACGAAGAAAAAACAGGTTTGATAATCGACAAAATCCAAAAAGACGTTGACGCGTTAAACGTTAGCATCGTTGACAAAATAGGCGCAATTATCGACGAACGACTGGCGCAACTCAAGAGAAAACTAGTTGCATTATTGATTCTGTGTGCGACGGCGGGGTGTGCACTGTGGAGCATCATTTCCAAACTATCTGCCCTCATCCTACGAAAGGCGGGGGGCGCTCTCGAGAATGGGGCCCGCGCGATTTTGTCAAGGGGTGAAAATGGGGAAAAATGAAAAAAAGGGTACTTTCTGAAAAAATCAAAAAAGAGAGCGAATAAGAGAACGGGGCAAAAAAATATAATTTTATGCACTTGACCTAAAGGAAAAATAAGCGGAAATAATGGCAAAAATTGATTTAACACACAGACTAAGGTCGCAAGAGCAAGCCCAACGGCGCCTGCTTTCCCTGTCGGAAATCGGCGAACTTCCGGCAGTCGAAAATGAGGAGAGAAGGGCGCGTGCCTGTGAATCGTTAAAGTATTTTTGCGAGTGTTATTTCAAAAGCTTATTTTATTTAAAGTGGTCAGAAATTCATTTAAATGTAATTTCTGCAATTGAAAAGGCCGTCTCAGAAGGGACATTGCAAGCGCTAGCCCTGCCCCGTGGTTCGGGAAAAACGACGCTCTGCCAATGTGGGATTCTGTGGGCAATTCTAACCGGTAAAAGACGTTTTGGGGTACTTGTCGCCAACAATCAGGGCCGGGCGAATCAGTTACTCGACGATCTCAAAAAATGGCTTGAATGTAACGACCTACTTCTCGAAGACTTCCCCGAAGTATGCTATCCAATTCGGAAACTAGAAGGGATATCTCAACGCCAAAGAAGCCAAACGTACCGGGGAGAAAAGACGGCTATAGACTGGAAGGCGGGAATTTTACGACTCCCAACAATCGCAGATAGCCCTTCTTCAGGCTCTCAAATTATCGCGGTAGGCCTCACGTCGTCCGGCCTCCGTGGGCTCTCAGTCGCGACAAGAGACGGGCAAAAGATACGCCCCGACGTGGTGCTGTGCGACGACCCGCAAGACGCCAAAAGCGCGGCGAGTCTAGAGCAGACGAACACCCGCGAACGTCTCATTAAATCCGACTTGTTAGGACTTGCCGGGCCGGGTCAAAAAATGTCAATGCTGATTACGGCGACAATCATACAAGAGGACGACCTGGCGGATCGTCTTTTGAACAGATCGAAGAATCCGGATTTTTACGGAATCAAATATAAGCTTGTCGACCAACTCCCCGCCCGTCTAGACTTATGGGCACAGTATAACGATATGCGCGTTATGGCTCTAGAGAACGGGGAAACGAACGAAGAGGCGACGGCCTTTTATCGTGACCACCGGCAAGAGATGGACACAGGCTGTACACCTTCCTGGCCTGACCGATTCAACGCCGACGAGATATCCGGCGTCCAATATGCGATGAACTTATACTACCGCGACAAACTATCATTTATGACGGAATATCAAAACGAGCCCGTCGACCTCTCCCCGTCTGTGTCCACTATTGAGAAAACGACGATAGATAATTCTTTAACAGGTAGGCCGCTTGGTTTCATTCCTAACGACGTAGACTTCTTAACGGCTTTTGTAGATGTGCATAAGTATTTGTTGTATTATGTTTTATGTGGGTTTAGACGCGATTTTACCGGGGTTGTCGTGGACTTCGGCACGTATCCAAAACAGCGCCGAAGGCTTTTTAAAATGACCGAGGCAACCCCTAACTTGTTCGATGCAGCGGGCTCTGAATCGCTTAACACGGCGATTTGGAACGGCTTAGAGTGCCTAACGTCGGATATTCTAGAGCCGTCCTATGAACGCGAGGATGGAACAGCAATTAACGTTGAGAAAATCGGCATCGACGCGGGATGGGGCGCGACGCATGACTTAGTTTTAAACTTCATAAAACAGCACCCGAGAAAGGACTTATTCTTTCCGTCCTTGGGCAAATACTACTCCGCGACGTCGCGACAAATGGACGACTACAAACCGTCTAAGAAGGTAACGCGGGGCGACGCGTGGATTTATTGGCGGGACGCGGAACGAGCCCCCACGGGTCAGATAATCTTTGACGCCAACGCATGGAAAACGCGCCTTCACATCGCGCTAAACGCCACGCCCGGCGATCCTGGCAAGCTGTCTTTGAATGGGACACCCGACGACCTAGCTATTTTGGTTAAGCATTTATCGTCGGAGTATGCGCTCCAGGACGTCGCCGGGGGCGTGACGCGTGACGTCTGGAAGGCCCGCGAGAAGGGGTGGCGTGATAACCACTTTCTCGACTGTTTAACCGGCGCCATGGTCGCCGCCTCATTTAATGGAGCACGCGACCCCCGGACGTTCCAGGAACCGCAAAAGAAGACGCGTAAACGCGTAACGTTTAACGATTTAAGACAATATAGCGTGAGGTAGAGAGAATGAACGAGAAGGATTTAGAACAATTGAAAAAAATAGTTCTCAGCCCTAAAAAAACGCAGACAGAGGCGGGGAGTGTCGAGGAACGAAGCGTCGACGAGTTGGAAGACGGGTTGAAACTCATTCAGAAAACAGAGAGGACGAACAATGGCCCGCAGCTTAAACGGTTGGGCCTTTATGGCCGGTTTAACTTATAACCGCAATTATTCGCGATTTAAGGGACTTTTCCAACTGTAACTGATAAAATACACATGGACATTTTAAAACGCTTTAAACGCGCGTTTAGAGCCATTACGCGCGACGAATTAAAAACCGCCCAAAGATTCGACGGCGCGAGATTTAACCCGTCAGACGCGGGCACGTGGGCACATGTAGATAATCTAAGTTACGACGCCGCCAACGATTCCGCGACGCGGGCAAGGATTAGAGCGCGTGCGCGATATGTGGTTGTTAATAACGCCTACGCCTCAGGCGCCGCTCAAGCCATCGCGAATTCTTGCGTGGGCACCCGCCCACGGCTACAGCTTAGCGCGCAAGAACTCCCCGCCGAAGTCTTATCTATGATTGAAGGCGATTTCATGGAATGGTTGGACGCGGTAGACCTCCCCGCCAAGCTAAGGGCGGCGCGGTTTGCGCGATTCGTAGACGGCGAAACGTTCCTTATCTTGTTCGATAATCAGGACTTGAAAACGTCATCGGGGGTACGTCTCGACGTTCAGGCGATAGACGCGGAACGCGTAGCCGGTACGGTGTTTGACGCGCCAAACGAAGTGGACGGTATAACCTTAAATCCTTATGGGTACCCGGTTTCTTACCGCATACTTGACCAACACCCCGGCGCGTTAAATGGTCTTAAATTATTCGGTGAGGCGACGTTATACGACGCGTCTAGGGTGCTCCACTGGTTCGATAAGAGATTCCCCGAACAGCACCGGGGCACGTCTGAACTAGCGCCCGCCCTTGAACTGTTCGCCCTGATAGACCGGTATTCTAAGGCGGTTGTTCAAGCGTCAGAGACCGCCGCCGACGTGGCCTTAATCTTCAAGACGGACGCGGTCGACGACCCCGGCGCGTATTCCATACAACCCCCGCAGGGTGGGGACTCTCCATTCTGTCAAATCCCGTGGGCGCGTGGTATGACGATAACCGCGCCGGAAGGGTGGGACGCAAAACAGGTAACCGCAGAGCAACCTTCGGCGTCTTATTCGATGTTGGTAAACGAGGTTTTAGCCCAAATCGGGTCTGCCCTAGGAGTGCCTAAACTGTTGATGAAGAACAGCGCGGAAAACTACAACTACAGTTCCGCTCGGGTTGATTTGCAGCAATTCCAGATAAAGACCCGTCTAGACCGCCGGAGCCTTGTTTCTACGGTCTTAAATCCACTTTTTAGGGCGTGGTTGGAAGAATATAGCGCCATTGTTGGGCGGTCGTTCAACGTTCGTTCTGAATGGTATTTTGACGGCTTTTTCCACGTAGACCCATTGAAGGAAGCAAACGCAAGCGCGGCCCGCTTAAACTCCCTACTATCCACACTTTCCGACGAATGGGGCGCAAGGGGGCTTGACTGGGAGCAACAATTAACGGAACTAGCGCGTGAAAAGGCTTTTATAAGCGATTTAGAAAAGAAGTATAATATTAAACTACAACCTATTTAAGCCGCAAGTTTTGAGTTAAACTTGTGATTATATATATATCTTTGAACTTGTCAAGAGGTTAAAAAATGCATTTTCTAAAATGCGAGACCATTTTTGAAAAGAAGGAGAGCGGCCCCCCGCAAGTGGAGATCGTCGCCAACTCTGGAGGCTCCATGGACATGGGGCCGGACGGTCGTTGGGTGGTCGACCTATCCGGCACGATTACGACACGCGCGGGTGGTCAGGTCGTGCCCATCCTGTACTCCCACGACTGGGACGAACAGCTGGGGCACACTCAATCCTTCGCGGTCGACGGTTCCAAAATCGTAATGCGTGGAGTTGCTGACGGCGCGACGAAACGCGCTAAGCAGTGGGCGGAATCGTCCTTGACGGGCTTTCCCTGGAACGCGTCCCTTGGGTTCGTCGTCCAGGATGTGCTGGAAGTCCCGGAAGGTGAGACGCTCACCGTCAACGGTCGCGACGAAGTGGGGCCGCTTAAAGTGGCTACCGCCATTGAGATATGGGAAGTTAGCGTTTGCACTTTCGGCGCTGACAAGGACACATCCGCTAAGGTTATTTCACCGCCTCAAACGCCGGGCGAGCCTCTCGAAACAAATGAACTAGAAGGAGCAAAAATGCAAGATAACAAAGAACTTAAGACCGCCGACGCGCTGGACGCGGTGAGGCACTCCCGAGCGTCGATTCCGACGCCTCAAGCTCAGACGCGGATTGACCGCGCGAACGTCGCGACGGCGGCGATTTTAAAAGCCGCGGGCGTAAATTTCGACATGGCGAGATTTACCCCCGCAGAGTTGGAGGCCGCCGACGCCTTGCGCTGTTCTGACTTCCGCGGAATCGTCGAAGGCGCTACAGGTTGGACGCCTACCGCCTACGAACGCGGCGACGGTCGAGCATGGTTGCAAGCGGCTATCTCTACGCAAGGGCTATCTGGCGTTCTTTCCAAATGCGGAGACGCGCTACTGCTTGAGGCGTTGGGCAACTATGAAAGACGCTGGGCCCCGTTCTTCAAGATTAGCTCTTTAAACGACTTCAGGAAGTCTCCCCGTTTTCGTATAGATTCGACCTTTGCTTTCCAGGAGGTACAGGAAGGGGAAGGCCTGCCGCATGGCTACCAAGAGGCCTACACGTGGGAATTACAAGCGAAAACCTACGGGCGCCAATATGTCCTGTCTTACCAATCAATCGTCAATGGTGAAGCCGTGGGCGCATACGCCGATATCATGCAACAAGTTGCGTATGGCGCTGAGGAAGCGCTTAACCGCGTTTGTTGGGGTTTGGTCATGAATCCTGGTAAGGCGGTTGATGGTCAAGATTTCTATGGCACAAGCCACAAGAACACCCTATCCGAGACCGACCCGACGCCAACGGCGACGACCCTTCAAAAGGCCATCCAGGCGTTCACCGTCCGGGCTAAGAAGGGGGGGGAATCGGTCGCGGTAACGCCGAAGTTCTTAGTAGTGCCTCCGGCCTTAGAATTCGCGGCCCGAACGTTGGTCAGTAGCTCCAGCTTGAATAACGGAAGCACTACCTACACCGGAACTTATAACCCGTTCGAAAATCTTTTTAACGTCATTTCTGCCCCTCAGCTTCAATTCTCAGAAATGGCGGGGAACAGTGATTCTTCGTGGTATCTGTTCGCAGATCCGGCTCAGTGTGCGGCGTTCGAAATCGGATTCCTTCACGGTCAACAGACGCCCACCGTTCGTTCTAATGACTACGAAATCGGGCGCCTAGGTTTAAATATTGACGGGTTTATCAGTTTCGGCGCTATCGCAGAGGACTGGCGCGGCGCGTTCAAGGTTTCTAAGTCTTGAGAAAGTGAGGATTTAAAATAATGTTGCTACGCGATAAAATACAAATTCCGTTTGTCAACACAGGCACAACCACGCTAGAGCCGGGGGCCCCTGTCGTCGTCGGCGACCGCCTCAAATACTATGGCGTTATTGGTGTTACCCCAGCGCAAGTGGAGCCGGGACAGTCTGGGGTGCTGGACATCTTGGGAGAATTCTCATTTAATACCACCGATATTCCAGTCGTTGCGCAATATCAACAGGTCTACGCCTTCCATGATTCCACTACTAACAAGGTTACATTCTCATTAGCGGCTGGCGATAAGTACGTTTACGCGGGTATTGCCTCCAAGGCACGAGCAAGCGCCGCCGAGCCGTTGGTGCTGTTGCTGGGCATAAACAACACGACCTACAAGGGCCCCACGTCATCCTGAGCAAATGAACGTATATACTAGATTTAAGATAGGCGGCGACCGTCTCGAGGATTCCTGGGGGCGTCCCGTCTCTATCCTTCGCGGAGGGGTCGTAGAATGGGCGGGCGTTGGTTGGTTGGGCGTCACTAAGTCCGATCAAATCACGTCTGAAGGCGTGCGGGTCGTTGTCAAAAATATTGACGTTTTCCTCCGCTCATCGGGGGATTATCTCCCCAAAAAGGAAGACGTTATAAGGTTTGACGACGACGGCACGCGATACATTACAACCCCCATTGCGGGGGAGCTCTGGCGATGGAGCGACGCGACGCGCGAGACGTTACGCGTTCACGTTCAAGAATTGAAGGAATAAGAGTTTAAGAGGTTTTAACGAATGGCCACCCCCGCGTTTATCCAGCTGTGCAACATGATTTTAAACGACGTTTTACACGTCGTGAAAGAGTCGTTACCGGACGTTGCGGGGGCGGTCTCTCTTGCGCCCGTCCTTGAGGTAACAGACGCGCCGAAGGCAAACGTCATCCCCTTATCGCTTACGCTTGACGTGTTCGATAGAGGAACGCAAGCCCAGAACGCGTCCGTACTAATTGAGCTTACCGGCTACGTCGGCACGTCTGAGATAAGCGCGTATGCGCCCTATTTTGAGGCCGTGGAAAAGCTTTTAAAGCTGTTACCGTTCGCAACTTATGATATAGACGATAACCATTTTAAGCCCGTTACAGCGTGTTTGACGACCTCCCCGGCTATCGCAGACGTAGACGGCGGGGACGCTAACGCCTACGGGTTTAAATCCTCTATATCATTTGATTTAAGGCGCTTTATAAGGTTTAACAATGCTTAACGTTAAATACGAATTCGACCGCCTAACCGTCGAAGATGCGACGATTAAGGGACAAAAAGAGGCTTTTAGACGCGCGGGGGCTGTCGTCAGATTGACCGCCCGCCGGTCGATTCGTACCGTGAAAAAACCATCCACGCCTGGGAATCCTCCACACGCGCGAGGAAGGCGTTTTAAAAACTCGATAACGTATCAAAGCGACGCCGGGGGGGTCGTCGTCGGCCCCGTCAGATTCCAGAACTTCGATTCAACCCCCGCGGTTTTGGAATACGGGGGACAAAGGACGGCCTCCCTAGGCGCGATAGTTGGTCGTAAGTTGAGAGCGGATAAGGTTTTAAACCGTCAAAACCAACTGCCACCGCGCAAGAGTAAGAGGGCGGGGAAGGATTGGCGGGCAAAAATCCACAATAGGGACGCGATGATTAAGCGACTTCGAGCAGCCGGAAAGATTGGCGAAAACGTCTTGACGACCGACGAGAGCCGAGAAAAAAAGACGTTCCGCATTGCTCCCCGTCCTTATATGGGCCCCGCTCTCGACGTAAACCGCGCCAAAATAACAAGCTTTTTTCGTAGAATTATTTAAGGTGAAATAATGGCTTTTACTACTACAGATATAACTAATTCTTATGTCCTAAGTAATGAGGGACAGCTGACAATCGGAAGTGTTAAGCTAGGCGGGTATAAATCCGGGTCGCTAACCTTCCAGGCTGAGACGGTCGACAACTCGACGCGAGACGACCAGGGATGGACTAAGTCTAACCTGGGCAAGCGTTCCGCGTCCCTTTCTGTCACGTTTAACAAGATCGACGGGGACGAATGCCAAGAAGGGCTTGTAACCCTCTTTCTGTCCTCAACTTATGCGGGCAAGGGCTTAGAAGTCAAGTTCGAACAGAGCGCGACACAGCCGACAAAAGGCGGTTTTTCTGGCGTCTTCATTCTTACGAATTATAGCGAGTCAGTCGGAATGGATGCAACAGCGGTTGAATGTCAAATCACCCTGGAAAGCTGGGGGCCGATCGTCGCTCTTCCGCAAGGCTAATCTTTAACAACTAACCCGCGCCCCTTGTCAATACCCCTTCACCCTTTTTTTGTTTGTTTTTTGAGGGTTTTTAACGCAAGGGGCGCGTTTACGATACAATGCAAATAACCGATTTAGACGGAAAGACCTATAAAGCAGCGTTAAATATTGGCGTTTTTTTGGACATTTTTTTAACAGACGGGGTTGACTTTTTCAACCCGTTCGAAAAGAACGCCGAAGGCGTCTCTGCCTTCGAATGGATCCAGACAGCAAAAGGACTCCGGCGCGTGCTTTTTTACGCATGCACGGTTGACGAATCCGACAAATTACGATTTTTCCAAAAGTTACCCCTTGACATTCTGAAAAGAATCTATCCGCGCTTATTAGCCGCGTTGGTGGCCTTTTATTCCGGGGGGAGAAAGGCAAAAAGCGGGGACAGTTCCTCAGATTGTCAAGGGGTATTTTTTGAAAACACCGTAAAAAAAGTAACGTTAGACGATATATTCGGGCTAATAAGCGCCGCTAATGCAGGGGGATTTTATAGACGCTTGCAGTTATGGGAATTGCAAGCCCTAGCGGTCGCAAGTTTGAAGCAACAGGCCGCCCAACAATCGGCCCTTCTGTGCATGATATGGAACGCACACACGCGGAAACGTTCGCAAATCAAGTCGCCCGGCGACTTTAACGCCTTCACTCTTGCAGAGAAACAACAACATATGGAACGTTTGCGCCGCAAGTATAAAAGGAATCAGAGTTTAAGCGAATTTATCAAAGAGCATCAAGGGGGATTTGATGGCCAAAAATGACGTTAAAGCGGGCGGCGCATACGTAGAAATTACCGCCGATAACTCTAAACTATACAAGGGCTTAAAAGATGCGGAAGACAAATTAAAGGACTTCTCGGGCAACGTCGAGGATTTGGGCGCAGCGTTCGCTGGTTTAGGCGCGACACTAGCCGCACCCGCAGCTCTAGGGGTCAAAGCCTTTGCAGACTTCGAACAGCGTATTCTCACACTAAAAGGCGTTACAAAGGCTACGGAACAAGAGCTTCAAAAGATGAACGACGTAGCCCTTGAGCTGGGCGCGTCTACGTCCTGGAGCGCGTCGCAGGTAGCCGACGGGATGACCGCCCTAGGCCGTATGGGGTTTAACCCGTCGGAAATAACGGCATCCATTGCGCCAGTTATGGACTTAGCGCGCGGGCTAGGCGTGACAGTCGACGAAGCGGCGGACATGTTGGGGGCCTCTCTTAACCAGTTCGGCGTGGGTGCGACTGAGGCCGTGAAATATGCGGACATCCTCACAAAAGCAACGAACGCGGCGGCGATATCTGCAACGGAGCTTGGGGAGTCTCTCAAATTTTCGGGCGCGGCAGGGGCCGCTGTTGGGCAAACTGTAGAGGACGTGGTGGCCCTTACTATGTCCTTGCGAAACATGGGCCTTGATGCATCGCAGGCGGGAACGTCTCTGCGGTCGATCTTCCTAAGCCTACAAAATGCGGGCAAGTCAAGCAAATTTGAAGAACTTTTTAACGTCAACCTCCGGGGCGCAGATGGTCAGCTCCGCTCCCTTGTCGATGTTTTCGCAGAGGCGCAAGCCGCCGCGCAAGGGATGGGCGACAAGCTAGCCGGGACAGTTCAAGAGCTATTCGGAACGATCGCCACTACGGCGGGCGTATCCTTGCTATCTGCCCCCGACTTGACCGAGAACAAGGAGACAATGAAGGCTAGCGCTGGAGCCGCAAAAGAGCTACGCGAGCAAATGGAGTCCGGTCTAACAGGCTCTTTTGACGCCCTAAAAAGTGCTGTTGAAGGCGCGAGCATAGCCTTAGGCGACGCGCTAAGTCCGGAAATAAAAGGACTTGCAGAGGCTATTACAAAGATAGCATCGGCGCTTATAGTCTTTATTGAGGATAACAAAGACCTAGTTAAGACGTTAGGACGTAACGCGGCGGGGCTACTAGCTGTTGGCGCGGCGTTTACCGCTCTAGGCGTGGCGGCCCGTACAACGTCCAACGTTACGGGTGTTGCGAAATCGGCTTTCGCGGCTCTTGCGGATACGTTCTTAAAGCTAAAAACAACAGCCACTGGCGCGGGCGTTGGCATCCAGAAAACTGGCGCAAGTTTAGAACGTGCAACAGTTAAAGCAAGAGTAGCTAACAGGGCTTTCTCTGCTCTAAAAATGACGCTTGCTGGCCTTGCTAAAGCGTTTAAAATTTTTAGCCTTACGACGTTTGCCTTGGCTGGATGGAACGCGCTTTTGGAGATCTTTTCACAGATCGCCAATTTTGCGACGAAGACCGCCGACGAGATGGAACGAGCAAGGGCAGCCCGTGAAAAGAAGATTGACGACATCACGACGGCGAGAGAGTCCACGCAATCCGCCATTGAACAGCGCGAGAGCGAGATTGACGACGTATTAAACCGCGCGACGCGTTCCAATTTATCGGACAGGGAACGGGCGACCCTACAAGAGGATATCGACCGAATGACGCGCGAAGGAATCTTTGCAGAAGGCGACATCGTCGTAACGGATGAAGGCTTTCAGGTACGCGACGCCGCCGTCGAATTTGAGGCAAAACAGCGCGCCCGCGACCTGTCCTTGTTCGAAGGCAGAGAAAAGGTAGCGACGCCAAAACTAGACCTTTCAGCGTACAATCTAAGCTCTAAAGAAAAGGTTATTGACGCGACACAGATTGACCTTAAACCGTATGAGATGATCGCCGACACGCTAAACCAAATGAGCGACGCGGGGCGACGCGCTTTTAAATCAAACTACGCGAAATCTTTATTTACAATTCCTTTAGGGAAAGAGGGGACAAAGTGGGCGACGTCTTTAAATTACAGCGTTGCCGATATGTGGCAAGGATTCACACACGAAGACAAGATGCTAGCAATGGGGATGCTAGAAGACCCACAGACCGCCGCAGCCCTTCGGGAAATAATGGACGCAAACCAGCACAGCTTGTCTGCAAACACAGACCCGACGAGCTCCTTAGAATCATTTATCGCCGACGTTAAGAACGTCAGAAAATCTATTTCAGACTTCGACGAATTCGCCAACAGCGCGGCTAACGACTACTCAAAAGACGTTGCAGAGAATCGATTTAAGCCGTTCACGTCGCAAGAACAGCGGGCCGCGCTCGAAGAATTCCAAGCAACGGCAAACGCCGCAAGCTTAGCGGCTTTAGAGGCGGCAAGAGGCGTCCAAACTGAGGAGATAAAAGAGGTTAAGACTGAGGACGAAATCAAGCTTGAGGAGCTACAGAAACAGCGGGAAACGGTAGCCCAAACGATGGACGAACTAAGCGCCAAGGGTACCCTTTCCGCCTTCGATTCTGACCGCTTTTTTGAGGCTCTGGACTTGCTAGATTCGGCTATTTACTTCCAGTCTGAGAAGGTCAGAAAAGCAAAGGAACAGGAACATGCGGAACAGGCCAAGACCACCCTAGAAAGCACGATCGAAGATCTAGGCGACCCCCTCGCGATGAGCGGGGATGAACTCAAAAAGACGATAACAACCCTTTCTGGAGCCTTTAAAAATGCGGAAGGGTTGGGCGTGGATACTTCCATATTTAAAGCGCAATTGCTGGACGCTTTAAGCGTTGCAGCGTCTCAACTTACGCCGACCACTGAGAGTTCCGCGACGCTTAACGCCTTCGAAGCTCTGGACATGACGAGGCGCGACGATAGCGATTTGTTGAGACAACAGCGGGACTATCTAAGGGATATGTTAAACCGTCTAAACTCGATTTTGAACGCGGTAGAAACTAAGAACGAAGAAGGGGGCGACCTTATCTAAAATGTTTACGACGATTGATTTAAGCGATGGACAGATACAGATTGGCGAAAGCTTACAGGATGGATCATTTGAGAGAGTAGCTGGCGACGACGAAAGCGTCAACGCTACATTCACAATACGCGGCGCGTCTGATGCGTCGACAGCTTATGTTGCCTTGATATCATGGTTGAAAGAGAATTACAGCGACGGCGCGGGCGGGATCGCGTCTTACGATCTTCCCTTGTTTTCCGTCAAAATAAAGGCTGGGGCGGCGTTAGGAGTCTACTCTGGGGAGTGTTCATTTAAGTTTCCAGCGGCGAAAAGTCCCACTAATTCCGAGCCGTCAGAGTCCATAAACAACCCGGATTATAGCCTCCCTAAGATTGAGGACGCAAACTACACCTTTCAAACTACAGGTGGGAGCGCCCATATCTCGACCGGTCTACAGGTCGTAAGCTCCGCGACCTACGACGGATCCGCGCCGGTAGACTATGGCGGGCTAATTGGCCCCCATCCAGACGGGACGGCGGAAGGGGTAGACATAGTCACGCCCGCCCTATCGTTTACGATAGAGCTATCACTGCCTAAAACTTTTATAGATGTGGCGTATAGAAAGACCGTGGCCAATCTGACTGGGGCCGTCAATAGTACTCAGTTCGCCGGGTTCACTTCGCGCTGCGTCCTCTTTATGGGACTAACAGCGCGGGCCGTCTGGATGAGCTGGACAAACGCCGTCGGCCTAACCGTGAAGGATTGGTATTGGCGCGCGTCCTACGCCTTCCAGGTCGCGCCTGTAGCCTATCTGAAAGTAGGCCAAACAACCTTGCAGAAACAGGGTTTCGACGCGGTATCGCGCGTATCTGAGAGATACGCTGACGACGCGGGGAATAGCCTTGAATTAGTACGACAGGTGGACATAATCAGACCCTACCCGCAATACGATTTCTCAGCCCTTAAATTGCCATTCTGAGAGGTTTAAAACATGTTGCAACGAATAAGACGCGCCGACCTTCTCGACGTTGTGAAGTGGTATAAATCCAGCACCGGCCCGCGTTTAAGCTATCAACCACCGGCGCAAAAAGTGGGGAGGATAGAGTGCGTAAATGTCGACGGTACGGCGATTTTACCCGGCTTGAGAGTCGCGCCGAAGTCCTTTTTCCCCGCGTCGATATCGTTTGAAAATGCAGTTAACGCGTTATATAACAATGCGTTAAAAATCGCGGTTGGCGTAACGTCGACAGACGACCCCAACTGGGGGACATCTCTTCAACCGTCGCGCGTTACGAACGGGATTTTTCCGGCCACTTTCGAGGGTCTTTTTACGTCCATCGTGACCGGTTCCGGGTCTTATCTCTTGAGTTCCGGGGCGCTTACGACAGAAGAAAAAGACGCTATCGGCTTAGTTATCGCGACTTCGGCGGCCTCAGAAGATGGACATAAATTGGCGCTTATAAAACCGATAAGCAAGGGCGGCGGTCTTACTAAAGACGATATTCGGGATATGTTCGAAGTTGAATCTGTCCCCATTGTGTCGGCTCTTAACGTTAGCGATGATGTTATAAATATTATATATAAAACAATACAAAGTATTAAACTAAAATAAATGTTAAACCCGTTACAAAAGATATTCACAGCACGCGAAACAGTCGCTTCTGGTACAACGTATAAAACTATATATTTTGAGAAATTCAAAGCGGAAGGCGATATTAT
>SFIW01000047.1 GCA_004556055.1 Planctomycetaceae bacterium | reverse complement strand
TTAAGATGAAATCTCGTAAAAGCACGATCTCAAAGGCTTTGTCTCTACGTCTTGAAGTCCTCGAAAACCGCGAGCTCCTCTCAGCCGCGCCATGGTCTGCTCCCGTTGAGTTTCTAGACGCTCAGGTCGCTAATATCGCCTCCGCGCAAGTCGGGCAAGAAGACGTTATCGATCTCTCCAACGTGCAACTTGAGAACTCCGTCTCCTTCGTCAACACAGGGATCGCCGATCATCAATTCGCGCTCTCATGGGCTCCGATCGACGGCGCCTCAACATACTCCGTTAAGATCAATCGCGACGGATCATGGATTCAGTATAACAAGGGATTGACCGAAACCTCCTGCGTCATGAACGGACTATACGCCGGAAAAACATACGATATCCGCGTCTGCGCAATGAACGAAAACGGTCGGCTCACCGGCGACTACCTCCAAACCTCCTTTGCTCCTGCGCGTATTGTCGGTTCCGTCAATAAGTTCGTCGAAGGGGATGACCTCAGCGTGAGAATTGTTGGTTCTGCCGACGCCTCCGTCGATATCGCTTGGTATTACGCCACCCCCGAAGGCGACGTCGAAATTACCGAGGCTCGCGGTCTTCTCTCGTACGTCCCCCAAAATCCCCAATACGACGTCAAAGTCGTCGCGACTGGGACCGGTCTCTCCGAAGGCTCAGCCTCAGAAGCGTCGTTCGTCTATTCCGGCGCTTTTACCGTCAATACGAACTACGATCCCGAGTCGCAAACCCTCCAAGTCGAAGCTCCCGAGGTCGAAGGCGCCGTCAAATATTATATTTGGAAGCCCGCACCCTCCGGGAATATGGCGATCTATCAGCGTACGACGGAACCCGTCTTCACCGTAAGCAATTTGAAACCGGGTCAAACGACCAACTTCCGCGTCTCCGCATACGACGCAAACGGAAAGGTTCTCGACTCAAAAGACTTCCAGTTTGCATCCGCCGCCATCCAAGCGCCCGAAATCTACGAGGGCGGACAGTCCTTCGAAGTCGCCGTCGCCGCCGACGCTTCGCTTCAATATGATCTTTCATGGTACTACGTAACCGAAACAGGCGACGTCGAAATCGCCGACGCCAAGGGACTGACCTCCTTTACTCCCGACGCCGCGACTTATCCGATCAAGATCGTCGCGACCCCAATTTCCGAATCCGAAGGGCTTTGCGTCGCCGCGCCTGTCGAGGCGATCGTCAATCCATACGTCGCTCCGCAATTCGGTATCAACGACCCCTACGTCACGACAAAGCGCTCCTTCGTCACGACATGGGACCTCGTTTCCGACGCGACGCGATACGCCGTCCAAAAGCTCAACGCTAACGGACAATGGGTAAAAATGACCGCCTTCGATTTCGTCGACGGACAAATCGTCGGCGATACCCGCGCGACTCTCTCCGAAGACGGAACCCAATTCTCCTACTCCGTCAATATGGTGAAAATCGGCGTCGAGGAAAGATACCGCGTCCTGGCCATAGACGCCAAGGGCGTCGTTGTCGAATCGGGAGAATTCACTTACAACCCCGTCGGCCTCACGGTCCAAAACGACGCGTACGATCTCGCCAACGGCTCCCAGACTCTCCGCGCCGCCACCGTCCAGGGCGTCGACGACTCGCTCCAATATCAGTGGTATTATTCGACGAACGCCGACCCGACGAATTGGCAAGTCGTCGACGGCGCGACGTCCGCCGACCTCGTCCTCTCCGCAGACGAAGCCGCTCTGAATTACAACTACAAAGTCCTCGCGACCGATCCTAACGAAGATCGCCAATCCGTCGCGTATGCGCGCGCCGATACCCTTGACGCTCCGACGATTCTCACACAAACCGTCGACCCCGACACGGGCAACCTCCTCCTAACATGGAGCGCCGACGCCAGCCTCTCCGCCGATAACTTCATCGTTCAGTATTATCGAACCGACGGCGAGTACTCCGCGTGGAGCGACCTCCCGCAGGGAACGATCACCGCCAATGGCGACGGAACCTTCTCCCTCACGCATGTCAACGGGGCGAACTACAAGTACCTGCGCGTCCGCGCCGTCAATGAGACCGGTTGGTCCGAGTGGCATATGACGATTCCTGGCGGGCTCGTCGTCGATACGAAGATGGACGCTATTAACCCGAACGACGGCTATACGTCATGGCGCGAAGCGATCAACGCGTACCAGGCGCTCGCCGCCGAGGGCGCGATTCCTCCTGGAATCGCCGTGACCTTCGATCCGAAGGTCTTCGATAAATCCTCGTCGAAGATTTCCCTCAAAGTCGACCAACCCACGGTCGTCATCACGGAGAACGTGAGAATCGACGCCTCAAATCTCGGCTACCGTCTGCAAATACAGGCGCCGAACTCGAAACGCAACGTCTTCAAAGTCATCGGCGAGAACGCGTCCCTCGAGCTCGTGAGCTTGAACATATTCGGCGCGAATCACGCGATCGACGGAGCGATCATCCATGCGGAGGACGGCGCGACGGTCAAGGTCGTCGACTGTACCTTTGCAAGCAACCGCACGTCGCAACACGGCGGGGTGATTGCCCTCTCTAACGGTTCGACATTGATCGTCGAAAACTGCCTCTTCCAGAATAATATCGCGCAACTTGGCGGCGGCGCCGTCTACGCCGTCGACGGGTCGAGCGTGACCGTCAAGGATTCGACCTTCACGAACAACGCCGCTGGAAGCGAAGGAAACGGCGGCGCCATATGGGTCGACGCCTCCTCGACCCTCAACTCTGAATATTCCTCCTTTGCCTCGAATACCTCGCAGGGCAACGGGGGAGCGATCGCCATTACGGGGAACTCCTCCGCTACGGTTCTCGTGCCGACCTTCTCGCGAAATACGGCGAGTAAGAAGGGCGGTTCGTTCTGGGTCGACGCCTCGAACCTCGATCTCGAGTTCGACGACTCGTCCGTGAGCGCGAGTAGCTCGACCGCCCTCTTACCCTCTGAGACAACGAATCAAGTCGATTCTAACGCCGCCAGCTCTATCCTCGACTTCGAGGCCGTGCTTCTCGACGACGCCTTTGTCGAACTCGAAGAGGAAATCGAGATCTTCTTCTAATCAAAATCATTTTCGGCTTTCTCAACCTTAAGGACGCGTTTCCCCAAGCGCGTCCTTTCTTTATCTCTGCCGCACAGGAAGCCGCTGAACCATCGACCGCCTCCTGCGCGGCGACAAATCGATTTCTCCAATGCGCCAATAAAAAAAGAGGCGCCGAGAAAACCATCGGGCCTCTTCGTATTTTCTTGGTCGCAATTCGGACGCGTTACCGCAAAAGCCGCGTTCCGACGAAGAAACGCGGCAAGGCGCAGATCAAACGCGCGCGCGACGCGTCGACGCCCTCCTCGAGAGTAAAACGCAGTTCGACGCGCTCACCCGTCGCGGTTCGTCCGGAACGCGTCGCCGCGTCGGGAACGAACAAGCGCGGCTCCTCCCCGTCGGGCGCAAGCGCGAAATCGTAAAGATCGTACCACACGCGGTGCGAATCGAACGCGTCGTAAGCGCCGTCGTAATTGACCGCGAACGTCGCGACGCATTCCCTTCCGTCGATCTTCAGCGGAGAAAGCGCAACCGTCAATCCCAAAGATCGGTAGACGCGCTCCTTCCCTTCCGACTCCGCCGGGAACGCGAGCGTCCATGGACGCGGTTCAACTCCCGCGACGACGTCGAAAAGGAGTCCCGCCTCGCGCTCCCCCGACTCCGACTCTGCCGCGCGAACGAAATACTCTTCGTAATCGACCCGTTGCGCGTTAAATTCCGGCTGAAGTTCCGGAGACGAAAAGCGCGAACTCGGAATCCAGAGCGCGTTCGTCCCCGACTCGCGCGTCGCGCACTCGCTCAGAACCGGAGCAAGCCATACGACGCGCAGCGGAACGTCCCATGAAAAGGCCAGCGTCCCCAAACGGCGCTCTGCGACGACTTCGTCATTCTCGCCCGCGGGCGCCTCGAACGATTCGCGCGTCTCCCTCGTTTCGGCGAATTCGACCCGCGCGGCAAAGGCGTTCTTCGCCGCGTTGAGGCTTGCGAAGCGCGTCTCTTCCTCCGCGCGTTCGAAGCGAAGTCGCGCGTCGAAGCCGATCTCTCCGTCGGTAAGAAACGCGCGATCGGACCAGATCGGCTCGAATTCCCAGAAGCGACGCGTCAGTTCGAGCGTCGCCGCGTCGCGGCGCGCCAAGCTCGGGGAGTCGCACCGCCACAGAATGTCGAAAAATTCCTCTTCAAGCGTCGCGCGCGTCGCCGCGGAAAGGGGCGTCCAGAAGATTTCGCGCGTCATTCGTCAAGCTCGATTATTCCTGCGGATCCAACGATTCGCGCAAACGCGTCGCGCGTCGCCCCATGATGCGTCATGAGGATCACCTGTTGTCTTGGGGACGCGAATCGGCTCAGCGCCTCGATCGTCTTTTCGACGCGCCGGTCGTCGTACTGCACGAGAACGTCGTCCGCCAGAAGCGGGAGCGGTTCGCGATCGACCGCGTATTCTTCGATCAGCGCGAGTCGAATCGCAAGGTACAACTGCTCGCGCGTCCCCTGACTGAGCGCGTCGAGCGTCTTCGTCTCCCCTCGCGTCTCGACGAGATACCCCATCGCCGCCCCGTCGTTAAAGCGCGATTCGTCGACCGTCGCCGACGCGCTTCCACGACCTTTGCGCCCCTTACCCTCCGACGCGTCCGAAGGGAAGATCCTCTCGTACGCCCCGTCCGTCACGTCGCGGAAAAGCCGACTCGCGCGCTCCAAGATTCGAGGAACCCGCGTCTCCTCAAACTCCTTCAACGACGCGTTGAGCGCCTCGTACGCCAACTTCAGCGGAATATATTCCTCGATACCCGCGCTTAACGACGCCAGCGACGCCGTATACGCGTACTCCGCGTCCGCGCCCCCCGTCTCCGCCAACGCCCCTTCAAGCTCCTTCTTCTTCGCGTAATGAAGCTCCCTAGCGTGAACCGCCTCTTCCTCTCGCGCCGCGAGCCTCTCCGTCGCCTCCTGGAGCGCCGCGCGAAGCTCCTCGGGATCGCGCTCGCTCAGCTGGTCGACGGCGGTCTCAAACTCGGGCGAATTCGCGTCGAGATTCAGCGTTTTCGCAAGCTCCCATCGCGCCGTTTTACGTTCTTGACGCGCTTCGCGATACTCTCGCGCCAATTGTCGGAACTCGCCAAACTCCTCTTCTTTCTCGACGAAACGCGACCAAATTGTCTTATACGCGTTCCGAATCGCGGCGATCTTCGCGTCGACTTCCTTGAGAAGGCGCGCGTCTTGCTCCTGCGCCTTCGCGCGTTCTCGGTGCGTGTTCTCCGCGTCGCGCGCGCGCGTCGCTATCTCCTTCCACCTGTTGAGGATCGTCAGATATTCTCCGTCGGGAAGGTCGGAAGAGCCAAGCGCTTCCGCCAACGCGCGCACGGCGCGTTCGTGCGCTTCAAAGCGGCTCCGCTTCGCGTCGAAGTCGGCGCAGTCCTTTTCAAGACGCAACGCGTCCTCGCGCCAATGTTTCAGACCTTGGAAGAAGAGGAGAAGCGCGTTCCAGCTCCGACGCGCTTCGTCTCCGAAAGGAGGATCGATCTTTTTGAGAAAAACGGAGAGGTCGGCGGCGAGAGCGGCGCGTTCGGCGTCGCGCGCGGTCGTCGCCGCTTCGACGTCGCGGAGTTCGCCCTCGACCCGCCGCCGTTCGTCGACGCAACGCGCGTACTCGACGATCCGTTCTTGACGGCGTTTCGCGTCCCCTTCGAGGAGTTTCCAGCGCCGCGCGGCGGCGTCGAAGCGCGTTAGGAGCGTTTCGAGCGTCTCGACGGGAGCGTCGAGAGGAAGGGGCGTCGTCGCGTCGTAACCGAGGTCGGCGCCCCAGTCGGCGGCAATTTGGGCGCAGCGCGACAAGAAGGCGTGAAGTTCAAACGCAAACGCCTCGACGTCATTCTCAATCTCCGACAACTCGTCGAGAAGACCCGCGAGCGCTCGCCATTCGCCGAGCCACGCCAAAAGCGCGTCCATACTCCACGCGGCGCAGAAATCAAATCCTCCCTGCGCGAAGAAGAACTTCGTCTCCCTTTCGATCTTAGCGGCGTGCTCGACGCTCTCGTCAAGGAGTTCCCGAATCGCGTCGCGTTCCTGCGTCTTCGCGCTCAAATCGCGGCGCAACTTCTCCACGTAACCCTTCTTCTCCGCGCTGTCGCGTCTCTTCTCTTGAAGCGCGTCCGTCTCGTCGACTCCGCGTTTGAAGGCGCGAAGCGCGTTGAAAAAAATCTCCTCTTCGAGCGCTAAAACATTTCCTTGTTCCAGATATTCCGCGACGACGTTCCACTGCGCGTCGCGTCGCGCGCGCGCCTCCGCAAGGAGCGTCTCTACGTCCTCCGTCGTCGCCCCGAGCGCCTCAAGCTCGCGTTCAAGCGCGTTGACGCCCCTCTCCGCGCTTTCAAATTCCTTCCGACGCTCCTGAACGATCCCTTGCGCCTGCGCGTAATTCTTGAGTAAAACGTCCGTCGCGATCGGAAGCGCGGCGTCGGGGTTCTTGAGCAGGAGCGCGTCGAGTCGAAGACGCGCGTGCGATTCCTGCGCGTCTTCCCCGAGCGCGGCGTCCGCAAGACGTCGCGTCGTCTCTTCGATCTTCGCGCGTTTGCGGCGATAGTCCGTCAGCGTTTTCCGCGCCGATTCCACGCGGCCGCGCTCTTTCGCCAGGAGCTCCGTCTCTTCGACAATTTCGCCGACGTCCTTTTGGGCGTCCTCTCCGAGGGCGTCGAGTTCCTTCTTCGCCGCGTCGAGCGCGGCGGTCGCGCGTTCAAACTCGCGTCGTTTCGCGTCGACGCGCGGCTTTTCGTCTCGCGCCGCGTCTTCAAGGGATCGTTCACGTCGCGCATAAGCGTCGAGCTCCTGCGCTAACGGCGCGGGAAGCGCGCGCAATCTCGCCGCAAACGCTTCTCCACGCTCCGATTCCGAGGCGTCCGGAGCAAGCGCGCCGAGCTCTTCGAGTTCGGCAAAAAGGCGGCGACGACGTTCGAACAACGCGCGACTAGACTCCTCGAGTCCGTTCCGTCCATCCTTGAAAGACGACGCGACCGCAACCTGCGCGTCGATCGCGTCGTAACGCTCCGCGAAAACGGGGTTGAGCGCGGCCTTTGCGCTCGCCACGCCCAGCTCCGCGTCGGCGACGCGCCCCTTGAGCGTCTGCGCGTCGCGCTGCGCCTGACCGAGCTCCTCAAGAATCGACGCCGAGGTCCGTTCCGCCTCCTCGTCGAACGCCGCGAGCGCGGCCGACTCATAGCCGCGCGAAAGGAGTTGACCCAACCGCGCTTCCGCCGCGTCGTAGCGTCCCTTCGCCTCGAGAGCCCCGACTTGCGAATCGGCGAAAGACGCCGCGCGTCTCGCCTCGATCAGAGCATGGGTCGCGCGGTTCGCGTCCTCCTCCAAATTACGCGTCTCCTCTTCAAGACGCGCGACTACGTCCGTCGAATTCGAACCCCGACGCGCCTTCGCGTCCTGGAACGCTTGTATCGCGCTCTGAATCTGCGGCTTCTTCTTACCCTTCGGAAGATACAGAGACTCCATTCGCTTCTTCAGATTGTCGCGCGCCTTCGTAAACTGCTCCGCGTTCCCAAACGCGAGCCCGTACACCGTCTCAGAAAGCTTCTTCGACGTCAGCCGAGACTCCCCCGTCGCTATCTCGCGATACGAGATCCCGAAGAAATTCGCGAAGAAATCGCGATTCACCATTCCGCCCCCTAAGAATGCGGTCAGCTCTTCGCGCGTCAACGACGCGCCGCCGAGACGAGCCCTAAATTCGAGTTCGGGTTCTCCGCCCTGCTCCCAACGTCGCTCGATCGCCCCGCGAAGCGCGTCTTGCGTTTGAAATTCAACCGTTCCTTCCGCGTAACGACCCTCCTTCGAAAAGGGAGAATACTCCCCCGACGTCTTCGCGTACCCGAAAAGCATATTGCGCATAAAACTCAAAAGGGTCGACTTACCCCCTTCGTTGCGCCCGTGCGCCAAAAAGATCGACTGCGTTTCGTCAAATTCCACGCGCCTGTTCCGGAAGATCCCGTAAGAGCGCAGCGTCGCATTCGAAATTCGCATCTTCGTCCTCGCAAAACTTTACTATTATAGAGAAAAAGAGAGACCGCCTCGGGCGCTCATTCGTTCGCGGCGCGTAGCAACGCGTCCGCAAGCGCGTCGATCGCGCGTTGATTCCACTTCGCAAGATTCCGCGCGTCCGTCCAATCGACGACGCGCTCCGCCAAGAACTCCTTGCGATACTTTCCGAGCGTCTTCCCCAGCTCTTCCAGTTCCGGCGCCTCCGCCGAAACGTCCGCGCGCGCGCTCTCGTCAAACGCCGCTCCGCGCGCGTCAAGACGCTCCTTCAGCGATTTGAGAGCCCCGCGATCCCAGAAATCTGCCGGTATCGGCGCGCGCGCTTCGTCTATGTCGAAACTTTCAATCTTAAAACGCTCCTCAAGCGTCCCGAGGGACGCGCGAAGCTCGTTGTAAATCGTCCCTTCAGAAATATCCTCGCGCTCCTCTTCAAGCCGACGATAAAGAGACGTGCGCCCCGACAAAACGACTCGCGCCGCTACCCCGCGATTCTCCGACTCCTCCAGAAGCTCCGCCGCCTTCGCGCGAAAAAGCGAACAGAGCGCCTCGCGAGGCTCCGACTCCCCTTCGACCTGTTCGAGATCCAAACGCGCCGTATACCAACGGTACGCGTCAGACGCGACAAATCGCGGCAAGTCCTTTAACCGTCCGTTCTCGACCTCCGCCAAGAAAAATCCTTTGCTGTGCGTTCCGTCGCTATTCTCGCTCTCGTTGATATGCCGCGCCTGCGTCGATCCGCTATACGCGATGAAAGAGTCGAGGGACGCGTCGAAGATCTCCCTCTTATGCTGGTGTCCCAGCGCCCAATACTGATACCCTTTGCGCTGAAGCTCCGCGACGCTCGTCGGCGCGTACACGATCGTCTCGCCCGCGCTTCCTTCGAGACCCGTGTGCAACACCCCGATATTGTACGCGTCGCGTTCCGGCTCAGGATACTTCGACGCGAGGTTCTTCACGCATTTCGCCTCGGGATAGCTCTGACCGACGATCGCGATCCGCTCCCCATCCTTCTCGAAAAGAAAACGTTCCGGGCTCTTCGTTGAGAAAACCTTCACGTCGTCGCCAAAGAGGCGTTCGCGCATATTCTTAATAATCGGGTTCGCGCCGTCGTGATTCCCAAACGCAAGATAGACGGGTATTCCGTCTGCGGCGAGTTTCCCAAATTCCTTGCTCGTCCAAACGCCCGTTTCGCGATCGTCCCAGCGCCCGTCGAAGAGATCCCCCGCAATAATCACGAAATCGACCTTCTCCGCGATCGCGGTCTGCGTGAGATTCTTAAAGGCTCTACGAGTCGCGTCGCGCACCGATTCCGCGACCGCGCCGTCTTTTCGCGCGAGCCCGCGCATCGGCGAATCGATATGCAGATCGGCGGCGTGAATAAATTTTACGGACATAAAGTTCCCCTCCCGCGACGCGAAAAAAACAGCCGCACGCACCGCCCCTCGCGCAGGAGGACGTCTCTTCCGCGCGGCGACTTACGACTAATTACCGCGCGTCGCTCCGAAAGATTCCGCGTCTCCGGGGAACCGAAGCGACTTCACGTCCGCGATATATTCGCGCAACCCCTCGTCGATCGTCCGATGAAGGTCGCGATAGACGCGCGCGTGCTTCGGAACGCCTTCCGGACCGTGATCCGTAAAGTTGAAAATATCGTGAAAAACGAGCACCTGACCGTCGCACTCGGCGCCCGAGCCGATCCCGATCGTCGGAACGGACAACGCGCGCGACGCTTCCGCCGCGTAATCGCGCTGAACGCACTCCAAAACGATCGCGAAAGCCCCCGAAGCCTCGATCGCCTTCACGTCCTCGAGCAATCGATCCACGTCGCGCTGAACCTTGTAACCCGACGCTTTCACGCTCTGAGGAACGAGCCCGCAATGTCCGACGACGGGAATTCCCGCGTCGACGACGGCGCGAACCGTCTCCGCGCGTTTGGCGCCCCCTTCGATCTTCACAGCGGTCGCGTTCGTCTCCTTGAGGATCTTCGCGCACGCGCGCACCGCCTTCGCGGGCCCTAACTGACAGTATGGGAATGGCACGTCGACGACGACGAGCGCGCGCGCCGCCGCGCGTTGAACCATTTCCGCGTGATAGATCATATCTTGCAGACGAACTCCGAGCGTCGTCGGACGTCCTTGCACGACCGTGCCGAGGCTGTCCCCCACGAGGATCATGTCGACCCCCGCCGCGTCTACGAGGCGCGCCGTCGGATAATCGTACGCCGTCGCCATCGTGATTTTTTCACCCGACTCCTTCATTTTGAGGATTTTCTGCACGGAAAGCGCGCCTTGTTTATTCGCCATCGTTATCTTCTCCTTAATGAAAGTCCGACGCGCGTTCGCTTTGCGCGCGTTTTTCTGATTATACCCCTTCTCCGCGCTTACGCGAGGGCGCGAGCTCTGAGAAAATTTGACTCTTACTCCTTCTCGCTCTCTTCTTCGAGACGTCGCCACGGCGAAGTCGTGAGAGATTTCATGTACGCGTGTCCGTAGTTGATCGTGTTGGAGTGTCGAGGAACGTGATTGAAGCGCTCGGGGGGTAGTTCGGCGTTGCGACAAATATTGGCGTATTCGACGGTGAAATAAGGAGGATCGTCGACGTTCAGAGCGCTATAGAAGGCGAGTTTGCACGGGAATGGGCGTTCTTCGCCGCGGGCGTCGCGCACCATGCAGAAGTAGACGTCGACGCGACCGGGCAAATATTCCTTGATGTAGTCGGGAGTTTCGGCGCCGCCGAGGTTCACGCGAACTTCGTCGTATAGGCGATTGTTCGCCTTCCCGACGACGCGCTTGAACGCGTTCTCCGGCGCGAGCTGCGTTTCGTTATTGACGTTGGGCGTCACGATCTGCGACGCCAACTCGAAGTCGTAATAATAGAGAAAGCGTCGGAGCGTCCCGGCGATTCCTCCTAGTCCGGGCATACCGTTCATTCCGCAATTTTTCTTAGCGGCGTTGCGCGGAAAACAAAGGGATTCTTTCAGGTAGGCGTTCTCCTCGTCGTCGAGATGTTCCGTCTCCTCCTCGATATCCTGGATGCTGATCTCCTTGATGAGCGCGTCGCTACGCTTTTCGAACCGCCCTTTGGCGACCTCTTCGGTTTGAATCTTGCCGTCGGCGGTGGAGTCGTAGCGCCAGACGCGGCGTTCGACGTCGCACGCAATCTCCATCGTCAGATCGAAGGGAATATCGCCGGGAAGGGGATCGCGCTCGGGGTCGAGCGCGGCGTTGACGAGAAACATGGTGCGGCGCAGCGCGGGACGTAACGACGCGTCGTAACGCGTCTGGAGGATGGTGAGTTCTTCGTAGCGGTAGCTTCCTTCGTAGTCGTGTCCGAAGCCGTCGAATCGAAACGCGCCGTCGAGAGAGAGTGATTTGAGCGTTTCGAGATAATCGATGGAGTCGCGAACGACGCGTTCCCCCTCGGTCATGATGATCGACTTGGAAGGAACGGAGGCGAAGTTGGCGTTTTGAGCGTTGAGACGCGCGGCGTCGGGACGCAGCGCGACGGCGGCGAAGAGGGCAAGTGGAAAAGCGAACGCCAAAAGAAGGAAGGCACGGCGCATAGGGGGAAGGTCTCCTAAAACTAAGTTCGTGAAATTTTAGCGTTTTTTCCGGCGAGAGTCAAGCGTCGTTATAAAGCGCGAGACGCGCGTATTTATTACAATCGCTTTTTTGAACGCTAAATAATGAGAAAAGAAAGAGAAAAGCCTGGAAAAAGTTTCAGGGTAAGGGACGACGGGTCGAAAGAGCGGTAAAGGAGGCGTCGCCATGGCGTGCGTCGACTCCGGTAATACGTAATTTAACGCAGGCGCCAATCGAACGCATTTTACGGGCGCAGTACAGTGGATATTACGTAGAAACGGCGTCTTTTTTATTGAAAAAGGGCGCCGACGTGGTTATACTTAGACTTAGTGGATAAGACTCGACGCGCGTGTAGAGAAGTTGCGCGCGAGCGAGGCGGGCAGAACGAGCGCGAGCTCGGAATCCCGCGTAGTAGAAGTATTGAACAATTAGATATTTGTATTTGTCGATCTCGTTGATTTTTGCGTCAGCTCGTCGTCGCCCGGCGTTACGTCGGCGTCGCACGTCGCCACAGCCTTTGGGAGACCTCGAGTTTCCGCAACCGCGCGCGCTTGAAAATCATCGACTTGACGCCTCGAAAGGGAGAGATAAACAGATGCGTAACAAGGCGCTATTACTGGCTCTTACTGTTGTCGTCGCTTGTGGCGCTGGTCCGATGCGCGGCGCGAATCCTGCGGTCGTTCCTGGCGCGCGTCAGCAAGCGGCTCAACCTGCCGTCGCCCAAATCGCCTTCAAAGGCGCCGACGGTATGACGATCCAGTGGGACGTCGCTCAAATCGGCGCGTTCGACTCGATTCCGGTCGTTTGCAAAGACACAAAGGCCGTCTTCCAGAACTTCCAGACCGCTCATAGCTATCGTCTTAAGCTCGCTAATATTCCGAACCGCGACGATTTGACCCTCTATCCCACGCTGACGATTAACGCCGTCACGCCACGTACTCGCGCTTACCTCGATCACAACGCGATTCCCGTCAAATTCACTGAAAACGACTTCGACCAAGTCCAAAATGGAAACTTCGTCACCAAAGTCGTCTTCCTTCCATCCGCCCAGTATCAGAACCTCGCGCTAGCGGGCGGCGTCGACACTATCGTCAACACCCAGCTGCCTGCGGGAGCCGACCCGATCGTCGAAGCTCAGAATCGCGGCGCGATCCTCGCCGTCATCCAGATCGGCAACAAGGATCTCTCACTCGACGGTTTGAACGCGGGAGGTTCATTCTCCGCGACCGTGCCCGGCGAACAGATTCCGATCTCCGGCGTCAACGTTCCAGCTTGGGGTACCCCAGCGCAGGATAACGCCAAGAACGTCCTCGAACTCCCCACCGTTCCCGCTCCTAAGGAAGAACCGGTCGTCACCCCCGTGCGTCCCGTTCCGTCCACCAGCGTCCCCGAGGTCGAACCTAACTGGCTTCAGCACTAATTTACGGAGCGAGCCTAGCTGGCTTCAGGTTAATTCATAAAGGCGCTTCGCCACCCTCGAAGCTCGCTTCCTCCTTACTTTTCGTCGCGAGTCGTTTCTTCCCGCAGGCTTCGCGCCCCGCGCGCTTGCATAAACGTCGGGTTACTATAACGACTCGCTTTTTTTCACCCTTCTTTGCGGGTTGCTCGGATATGTTGAACTTGCGATCGTTCCTATTCGGAAAGACTCTCGTCGCACTTGCGGCGTTGACGCTCTCCCCCTTCGTCGCGTCTCTCGACGCCCAGACGACGAATCCATCTTTTGCGCGCCCCGCGCATCCGACTGGTCAACTCGCGCATCAGCGAATTATCGGCGGTATGCGGAAAAAGACCCAGCCCGTCGAGTGGAAACTCCCCAAGGGCGCCCGCGTCGCAGTCGCTCAGCCCGGCGATTATTGGGAGGCCCCCGAAAATACGAATCTCTTCGGACTACAAGTCGGCGCCGTCTACCGATTCCGAATCGATCGGATACCCGCCTACCCCGACGTCGAGCTCTACCCGACCGTCGAACTCATCGGCTCGCTCAATCCTCCCGCGGGTCGTCAGTGGGATTTTCCCGTCGAGTTTGAAATTCCCGCGGAAGATCTTGCGCTCGCCGCGCGAGGCTCCTTTGTCACGCGCGTCGTCTTCGTCGAAAACTCCGCCAACGCCATGAACGTCGACGCTAGCGAATCGAATCGCGAACTCGTCTTAGACGTTCCTCAGACCGTTGACCCCGTTGTCGCGGCAAGTACGCGCGGACGACCTCTCGCGATCATTCGCATCGGCTCTCGCGCCCCTCTTGCGGATCCCGACAAAGACAACCCCTTCTTCTTCGGACTCCCGCTCGTTGAATTCAAACCGGTCTCCGCAGAAGTCTCCGCCGTCGTCGAACCTCAAGAATCCGAGGATTCGACCCCCGTCGAAGAAGAATCCGAAACTCTCGCTCCCGTCGAGGCAGTCGACGCCCAAGAACCTCAAGAAGACGCTCAGCTCGTCGCGCCTGTCGAATCCGTCGAATCGGGATCCGAAGAAACAAAATAGTCTTTTTTAATCCTATCGAAGATTTGAAGAAGGGACCGAGCGTCCCTTTTTCTTTTTCATACGCGTGGAAAGGAACCCAAGTGTCATCCTCCAGCCCTTCCCCCTCCTTGTCTTCATCGAATCGCGAACTCGCGGCCTCACTCAGCCAAACCTCGTTTCGACTCGTCCTCGCAAGTCAGTCCCCTCGACGCCGCGCGTTGTTGCGCGAAGACGGCTACCGTTTCGCGACAATACCCGCCGCAGAATGTGTGGAAAAGTTTGCGAACGTTCCCCTCGACGCGCCGGCCGACTACGTTCGTACCCTCGCGATCCTCAAAGCCCAGAACGTCGCCGCGCGACTCTGCGGGCGCGTCTCCGTCGCGCGATGGGACGTCGCTCCCGCGCTACCCGGCGCGGCGCCCTTCCTCGTCGTCGGATGCGATTCCGTCGCGGTCTGCCACGACGAAATTCTCGGTAAGCCGCGCGATCGAGAGGACGCCGAAAGAATGCTCCGCGCTCTGAGCGGCTCCGTGCACCGCGTCGTCACCGGACTCGCCCTATGGCGCGTCGACCCGCAAGATTACGCGTCGGGGCCAAACGTCGAAAAACTCGAAGCGCGCGTCGAATCGTCGAGCCTCGAAATGGAGGAGCTCGGCGAGGCGCGTCTCGCGTATTATCTCGATTCAAGGCTCTGGGAAGGGAAAGCGGGAGCTTTCGGATATCAGGACGGAAACGACTGGCTCAAGCTTATTGACGGTACCGAATCGAACGTCGTCGGGCTCCCCCTCGAAGCGCTCGCCGACTCAATTTTGGCGCGTTTTTCTCATTGACGCGACGCGTCTTATAGCGTATCCTTGACGTCAAACCAACCGCACGCTTCTCTCGTAGAAAGGATTCGACGTGACAAGTAAGATAACTAGACGCGATTTTCTCCAAAGTATCGGGGCTGGCGCCGCTCTTTTCGCCGCCCCGGCGCTTCGTCTCTCGGCGCAAGAGCAGGACGCCCCCTTGCGACCGACTCTCCTTCAAGGGGACGCCGTCCCTGAGCGTCCCGTCGTTAAGATCGCGCACTGCTGCGATCCTCAGTTAGGATTCGACGGGCCAGACGCGTACGAAGCCGATCTCAAACGCCTCGAAAAGGAGATCGAAAAGGTCAACGCTCTGCGTCCCGATCTCGTCTTCTTCGCCGGCGATATGGTTCACAAGTGCGAAGACCTCGAGAAAGATTGGCCCGCCCTTCTACAAAAGATCAACGCGCCTATCCTCGTCGCGCCGGGAAATCACGATATTCCCGAGCCTGTCACGGGAGAAAACGTCGCAAGATTTGTCAAGGTTTTCGATCGCGAATATAGTTCGCTCGAATTCAACGGATGGCGCTTCATCGTCCTGAATACCCAGTATTGCCGTCCGGAGAGCGATCCTACTCTCTATACCGCTCAGGTCGAATGGATGCGCGAAGAACTCGCAAAGGCAAAAGAAGCGGGGCAAAACCTCATTGTCGGCTCCCATATTCCGCCATACGTCAAGAGCCCCGACGAAGAGGACGCATATTTTAATATTCCTTTGACGTATCGCGGAGAGTATCTCGACTATCTCGCGACGCACAACGTCTGTTTCTACCTCGCGGGGCACACCCACACGACGCTTCAGCGCGATTATAAGGGGTTACCGATCCTTAACGGAGAGACGACGTCGAAGAATTTCGACAAACGCCCCTTCGGATTCCGATTCCTGCAAGTCGATTCCAAGCTGAATTACTCGTGGACCTTCCATCCAGTAGAGTGACGAACCGCCTCTCCGCGCCCCGTCTTGCCGCTCGACAATTGTCGACGCCGCGCCTTACGAAATAAAAAGAGCCGTTCCTCGAAATAGGAACGGCTTTTTCTTTTGCGTCGCGGAGCTCATAAAAAAAGGACAAACGCACTTCACACGGAAACGCGTTCGTCCTTCTCTTAAGGATCGGATATCAATTAAGCGCTAACGCCAAGATCACGCCTGGGGATTGTTGGCTTCGCGATTAGCGGCCTTGGCGTCTTCTTCAGTGACCTCGGGGATTTCGTTCTCGTTGGAGACGGGACGATCGAGCGCTTCTTCTTCCTGCTTGAGCGGGGAGTAGGGAACTTCGGTAAATTCGGCGGCGTCCATAATCTTCTTGATGACTTTGCGTTCGATGATCTGGTTGCGGAGGACGTCCATGTTTCCAGACTTTTCGATGCGAGAACGGATGCGGCGCTGAGATTCGCCGGACTGAGCGGCCATGAGGGCGATTTCGAGATCGTAATCGCGCTGTTCGTCGACGATATTTTCGCTTTCGGCAATCGCTTCAAGAATGAAGTGTTCCTTCAAGGCCTGAGCGGTCGTGGCGTCGCTATTGCGACGGATAACGTTGAACTGAGAGAGGATCTGCTGATCGGTGAAACCGCTGCGGCGAAGCTCGAAGAGCGCGCGCTGGAATTCGCGATCGCGCTGGCTCTTGAGGAGCTCGGGGGGAAGCTCCCAATCGGCGCCGACGGTGAGTTGTTCGGTGATCTGACGACGAGCGCGGCGCTGCTGCTCATATTCGAGCTGACGCTTGAGTTCGTCGAGAACGACGTCGCGGAAATCGCCCATATTCTCGAAACCGCCGAGAGAGTGGAGGAATTCGTCGTTAAGTTCGGGAAGGATGAGTTCTTTGACTTCGGTGATTTCGAACTTCGCTTCGATTTCCTTACCGCGGAGCTTTTCATCGGTCGCGTCGTTGGAAACAGTGAGCTTGGTGGTGCGAACGTCGCCAGCCTTGACGCCTTCGACGAGCTTGTCAAAATCGTTGATGACGCCGTCGTGGAAGGAGAGCTTGGAGCTGACGCGAATCGTTTCGCTCTCGGAGCTATTGATCTCTTTGCCGTCGAGAGAGAAGGTAAGCTTCGTGACGATGTAATCCCCAACCTTAGCGGGCTCGGTTTTTGCCTCGAGCGTGCCGTAGGACTGCTGGATGCGCGTGACGGCTTCGTCGACGTCGGCGTCGGTGAACTCGCGGGTCAGTTTGTCGAGTTTGAGGCCCTTCCAGTTCGGAATATCGAAGGTGGGACGAACTTCGACGTCGAATTCCCACGTAAAATCTCCCGTCTCGGGAAGAAGAAGCGCTTCGGGCTTGAACTTGGGTTCGCTAATCGCGGTGATCTTTTCATCTTCGGTGACCTGCGCGAGAGAATCGAAGACGAGCGCGCTCTTGACGCGTTCAACGACTTCTTTCTTGAAGCGTTTTTCGATCATTTTGCGCGGAGCTTTACCAGCGCGGAAGCCAGGGATCGCCTGTTTTTCCTGGAGTTCGGAATATTCGCGGTCGAGATAAAAATCGACGTCGGCGCGGGAGACCTTGATGGTGATATGACGTTCGCAAGCGCCTTTTTCTTGGACGTCAGCTTCAAGAGTCAGTTTACGAACTTCGTTCGTGTCAAATTCGTTTACCATAGTTCGAAAAATCCTAATGATTAAGGGCGAGATCCGTCGCGCTCGCGTTCCGAGTTGCGCGACTAACCGAGGAATCGGCGACAGCGCGACAAGGTTAATCTAAAAGGAACGCGCGCGCAAGCGCAAATACGGCTTGCCGGGTTGTAGTCGACAAAGAGGAGTCCTTTAGATAGAGGCGCGAAGAACGCATAAAAAAAAGACTCGAAAACGGCGGCGTTTTCCAGTCTTTGACTTAGAATTTTAAGAATGAAGCGCTACGGTGAGGCGCAAAAAAGGCGCGCCCCAAAAACACAGGCGCGCCTAATTATACAAAAAGAGGCAAGGCCAAATGTTCGGAACAAGCTGCTTCCTACGAAACCCATGTCCAAAACAGGAGAAACCCCCTTAAGAGCGGGCGAAGGGGCTCGAACCCTCGACAACAACATTGGCAACGTTGTGCTCTGCCAACTGAGCTACGCCCGCAAAATTTCACGTTTAAAGACCGCGAATCGTC
>SFIW01000073.1 GCA_004556055.1 Planctomycetaceae bacterium | reverse complement strand
CATATTCGCGACGTTAAACGCCAGCGCTGTCGCCATCCCGACGATCCCCGCGACGTTCTCCGTACCCGCGCGACGACTCAGTTCCTGCGCTCCCCCGTCGAGCAACGCGGGTAACTCGACTCCGCGTCGCAAATAGAGGAACCCGATCCCCTTCGGACCGTTGAATTTATGCGCCGACGCCGACGCCATATCGACGCCAAGGGCGTGCAGATCAATTGGAATGTGACCGAACGCCTGCACCGCGTCCGTATGAAAAAGCGCGCCGATTTCATGCGCATACGACGCAAGAGACTCGATTGGCTCAAGCGTTCCGATTTCGTTGTTCGCCGTCATCACGGAGACGAGCTTAACCCGCGCTCCGCGCGACGCCTCCCGCAAAGCGTCCACCGTCGCGACGCCCTCCCCGTCCACAGGAACGACTCCAACATTCGCGCCAAGTCGCACGAGACTTCGCGCCGCGTTAAGAACGGCGTGATGTTCAATCGCGCTCGTGAGCGTCGTCCGGTCGTCCCCCGGCGCATAGAGTCCCTTCAAAGCCCAGTTGTCGCTCTCCGTCCCCCCGGAGGTGAAGATAATCTCCTCTGGGGCCGCCCCGACAAGTCGCGCGATAGTTTCTCTAGACTCGCTCAACGCGCGACGCGCTCCACGAGAAAAAGAATAACTCTGCGACGCGTTTCCGTACTCCCCCATAAGCCACGGGGTCATCGCCTCAAGCGCTTCGGGGGCAAGTCGAGTCGTCGCCGCCGCGTCCGCGTATATTGTTCGTTTCATCGTATCCTTACCGTCGCCGCTCCAGACGTTACCCGAAGAGCGTGCACCCCTCGTTCTTAAACTCCTCGATCTTCGCGATCAAGTCGTCGGTCTCGCATTCCAAGAACTCCGCCAAACACTCCAGACAAAAAAATTCCTTCATCTTCGGATTTACCAGCTTCTTGTTGAGCCCTATCTCATTGCGCGTCAAGGGCGACTTCCCGCAAACTCTGCATTCGTGTTTCTTCGCCATCTTTTAGCCTCAACGTTCAACGGTAAATTCCGGCATATTTCTGCGGGAATATTCGGCGTCTAAAATTCCAAGTTGCTCAAGGATCGTCATGCGCATCTTCCTTGCCGGTTCGAGGCAGTTTCGATAAAATTCGCGTGAGGAAATTTGATCGAGATCGTTCGTTTTATCGTCAACGACTTGCTCGGCGCTCACAATATGGGGATAGAAGAGCTTCAGAAAAGCGGTCGTCAGTCTCTTCACAGCTTCCGTGTCGCGCGTGTCAGCTTTTTCAGAAGTCGTCTTCACGACTTGGTCGATCACGTTTCGATACGCTCCGTCGTTGCGTAGTTCGTGCATAATCGTCGTGAAGTACTCCGAGTTGAGTCCCCACCCGCAAATCTTGAGATCGTTCGTCATGCGCGGAATCTTCCATCCCATAATAAAACCGTGAAAACGGTCGATTAACGCCGATTCATGGAAGACCGTGGGAAGCTCTTCGAACATATTCCCCCCCCCTTCGTCGCGCATCTTTTTTTGCGAGATATTCCCGCTCAGTAGCACCCCCGCGTCCGCTTGTCCCTGATGGTTTCCAACGGTAAAGACGCCCGACTCCATATACCCTTTCATCGCTGCGCGCATTTCGTCGACGTCGGCGAAAGAGATCGTCTGCACTTCGTCCAGGACTATGAAGTCGTGCCCCGAAACGAGTCCTTCTTCTTTCTTCCCGATATCATAGAACATCTTCGCGCGACTCATCACGCCGCCGCTCGAAAGCCAACCGAAGCGGCTCACACGACCGTAAAGGTACGACTTACCCGTCCCTTTCGGCGCGAGTTCAATAAGGTTGAGACGCTTCTCCACGAAGGGAAGAAGACGCGTGAGCATCGTCTCTTTCGAATAGTCGTCGGTTCGATATCCGTCGCTGTTGTAATCGACGGCGCCTAAAAGAACGTCGTACCATTCGTCGACGGTGAAATGACGACGCGCCTCGCGGTAAGCGTCGAGACTAATCTCGTACGGACAGAAGGTCATGAACCTATTGAGCTTGATCTTCCCCGACTTCTTTGGTCGACACGAATCGTCCGGAGCACGATACCCGAGTTCGAGCATCCCCCAGACTTCGCGACCGCCGACAAGTTCGTCTTTAAACTCGTGCCATTCGTCGTCTTCGATGATCGTTTCGCGCGCCGTCAGCCCGTAATCGGGGAGCGAAAACGCGACAACTCCCGTGCTCACGTCGATATTGACGGAAATCTTCGCCAAAATCTTGACCCGTTCGAAATCCTTGATAATCCGACTCTTAATCGCGGTCCACTGTTCGCGGCGCGGCACGTGCTCTTTAACGAAGGTCTCTATCGAGTTGAGTTCGTCTTCGGAAGGTTCCCCGGAGCAAAAACGACCCAAGAGCCAGTCGCGCATAAAAGAGGGACAACCGAGCGTCGCGAAAAACGCAGTGTTGCGTAGGTCTTTATAAACAACGGAATCGGTAAAAAAATCTCGTAGTTTATTTTCTGTCTCGCTTTTCATTCAATACCCTTCGTCGTGACTAATCGAAGAACTCTGACTGTTTCTTGTTGACGTTCATCGTCTCTCCTTCGAAAGAATAACGAAGCGTCGCAAGTTTATTCTCTCCGTCGTAAATGTCGACGTCATACTCTTGCAATTTGAGTTTCCGCTCGAAGAAATCTTCGAGAACCGCTTCGTAAGACCGCTCCTCAAGAGGATTGACGCTATAAAATTTTTCCAGGAGACAGACTCGGTAGGAATTCGAAGCGCGCGAACTCGTGAACGCAACGCGCGGCGCTTCCCGACGATTGACGCAAATTTTCGTAGCGATAGGATTGATATCCGGTTTTTCCTCCTCATGCGCGAGAGTGAATCGCACGATAGGAACGAGAATCTCTTCGAGGGTCGCTCCGCCGTGGTACTCATACCCGCGGCGACTTGAACCTTTAAAACATTCGTAATTCGCCATCGCCCAGTATTCCCCTTCGGCAACCGCATAAGAGGGAACGTTGTCGACGGTTTTCGCGGGGCAACAGCGTCCGCAATGTTCCCCGTCGTCGACAGTTCCCCCGCTCTCAAGTTGCGATACAAAATTCTTAGCGTCATACAAGGCGGCGAGACGACTTGAACCGTGATCGGACGCGAGTAAGACAGCGCTACATTCGCCTTTAGCGAGCATCTTCTGGATCTTTTGGAGCGCGGCGTCGATAATCTCAAGAGCCAGGAACAGATATTCGGGGGACGCCTTTACGTCCTTATCGTTTTTATGTAGGAGATCGTCTAAGGCAGAATCCTTTTGCTTCTTACCCATTTCCCATGAATTGTAGAAGTCACAATTCATGCTGGTAATGGTAGGAATTGAG
>SFIW01000072.1 GCA_004556055.1 Planctomycetaceae bacterium | reverse complement strand
GTCGCACCCGATAATGCGCGCGCCCCTCTCCGTGATTTCCCACCTTAGATATTTCAATACGTCTTGCATGATTAGGTCTCCTTTCAATGCAATATTAGGGTAATCTCGTTTTACCCGTTTTTTAATAAAACGCAAGCCCGCAGATAATGGAACCTGCGGGCTTTTGTCATTCATAGCGGCGAAGGGAGGGAAAGCGTCTTAACGACGAGGTTAAAGACGCGCGGTAAGAGCCATCCTCTACATATCGTCGTCGGCGACGAAGTCGACGCTTTCGTCGAACGCGTCGGGCGCGAGCTTTTCAAGGGTTGAGGGAAGGACGACTCTGCGAAGAGAAGGACAATCCCTAAAAGCGCCTTCTTCGATTATTTTAATCCCCGCTCCCAACTGAAGTTCTTCGAGTTCGGAGCATTCGTTGAAGGCGAACTTGCCGACGGATTCAACCGTACCGGGAATTTCGACGCTCTTGAGCGAGCTACACGAAGCGAAGGCGTTGTCTTCGATCTTTTTAATCCCCGCTCCCAACTGAAGTTCTTCGAGTTCGGTGCAGTCGGAGAAGGCCCACTTGCCGACGGATTCAACCGTACCGGGAATTTCGACGCTCTTGAGCGAGCTACACGAAGCGAAGGCGAAGTCTTCGATCTTTTTAATCCCCGCTCCCAGGCGAAGCTCTTCGAGTTCGGTGCATTCGAAGAAGGCGTACTCGCCGACGACTTCGACTGAATCTGGAATAGCGACGCGCTCAAGCGAGCTACATCCCCAGAAAGAGCCTTTTTCGATCTCTTTAATCCCCGTTCCCAATCGCAACTCTTCGAGTCCGGAGCAGTCGTCGAAGGCGTACTCGCCGACGACTTCGACTGAATCTGGAATAGCGACGCGCTCAAGCGAGCTACATTCCCAGAAGGCGCCTTTTTCGATCTTTTTAATCCCCGCTCCCAGGCGAAGCTCTTCGAGTCCGGAGCAGTCTATGAAGGCTTTCTCGCCGACGACTTCGACAGAACCTGGAATGACGACGGACTGGAGTGAAACGCACTTAACGAAAGCTCCATTTTCGATTGTCTTAATCCCCGTTCCCAACCGTAGCTCGGAGTCCGGAGCATTTTTTGAAGGCTCCCATGCCGACGACTTCGACAGAACCTGGAATGACGACGGACTGGAGTGAAACGCACTTAGCGAAAGCTTCTTTTTCGATTGTCTTAATCCCCGTTCCCAACCGTAACTCTTCGAGCCCGCGGCATGACGCGAAGGCTGCCTCGCCGACGACTTCGACTGAATCCGGAATAGCGACCGACGTGAGCGAATGACGTCCCGAGAACGCCTCCTTACCAATCTCGACGACAGCGGCTCCGTCAAGACGACTCGGAATCTCCATCGCGCCCTCGAATTCTTCGTCGCACCCGATAATGCGCGCGCCCCTCTCCGTGATTTCCCACCTTAGATATTGCGACGCGTCGTCAGTCGTCTTGGGACTCGCGTCGGACTTGAGCGAATCGCTTCCTCCGAAAGCGCCGTCTTGGGGCTGGGCGTCGTCGACGACGAGGTCGACGCTTTCGTCGAACGCGTCGCGCGCGAGCGCTTTAAGGGTCGAGGGAAGGACTACTCTGCGAAGAGAAGAACAATCCTTAAAAGCGTCTTCTTCGATCGTTTTAATTCCCTCTTCCAATCGCAATTCTTCGAGTCCGGCGCAGTCTTTGAAGGCTTCCTCGTCGACGGATTCAACCGTGCCGGGAATTTCGACAGTTTTGAGCGAGCTACACGATTGGAAGGCGCCTTCTTCGATCTTTTTAATCCCCGCTCCCAACTGAAGTTCTTCGAGTTCGGAGCAGTCGGAGAAGGCCCACTTGCCGACGGATTCAACCGTACCGGGAATTTCGACAGTCTTGAGCGAGCTACACGAATTGAAGGCGCCTTTTTCGATTCTTTTAATCCCCGCTCCCAGATGAAGTTCTTCGAGTTCGTCGCAAGACGCGAAAGCGCCCTCGCCGACGACTTCGACTGAATCTGGAATAGCGACGGACTTGAGCGAATGACGTTTCGAGAACGCCTCCTTACCAATCTCGACGACTGCGGCTCCGTCAAGACGACTTGGAATCTCCATCGCGCCCTTGAATTTTTCGTCGCACCCGGTAATGCGCGCGCCCCTCTTCGTGATTTCCCACCTTAGATATTTCAATACGTCTGGCATGATTAGGTCTACTTTCAAGGCAGTATTAGGGCAGTCTCATTTTAACCGTTTTTTAATAAAACGCAAGCCCGCAGGTAATTGAACCTGCGGGCTTTTGTCATTCATAGCGGCGAGGGGAGGGAAAAGTCTTAACGGCGAGGTTAAAGACGCGCGACATGGCGCTCTCTCTACCTCTCGTCGTCGACGTCGAGGTTGACTCTTTCGTCGAACGCGTCGCGCGCGAGCGCTTCAAGGGTCGAGGGAAGGACGACCCTGCGAAGAGAAGGACAATCACTGAAAGCGTCTTTTTCGATCTTTTTGACCCCTCTTCCTAACCGCAATTCTTCGAGTCCGGAGCACTTCCAGAAGGCGTCCTTGACTACGACTTCGACTGAATCTGGAATAGCGACGGTCTTGAGCGAGCGACACCTACTGAAGGCGCCTCTTTCGATCTTTTTGATCCCTCTTCCTAACCGCAATTCGTTGAGCTCGTCGCAAAACGAGAAGGCCCACTCGCCGACGACTTCGACTGAATCTGGGACGACGACCGACTTGAGCGAGCTACACGATAGGAAAGCGCTATTTTCGATCTTTTTGATCCCTCTTCCTAACCGCAATTCGTTGAGCCCGTCGCAATCGTAGAAGGCTTCCTCGCCGACGACTTCGACAGAACCTGGGATGACGACGGAGTTGAGCGAGCTACATCCCCTGAAGGCGTATTTTTCGATCTTTTTAATCCCCGCTCCCAACTGAAGTTCTTCGAGTTCGTAGCAGCGGTAGAAGGCTGTCTCGCCGACGACTTCGACTGAATCTGGAATAGCGACCGACTTGAGTGAAATGCACTCAGCGAAAGCGCGTTTTTCGATCTTTTTAATCCCTCTTCCTAACCGCAATTCGTTGAGCCAGTCGCACCCGGCGAAGGCGTCCTCGCCGACGACTTCGACTGAATCTGGAATAGCGACCGACGTGAGCGAATAACGTTTCGAGAACGCCTCCTTACCAATCTCGACGACTGCGGCTCCGTCAAGATGACTCGGAATCTCCATCGCGCCCTCGAATTCTTCGTCGCACCCGATAATGCGCGCGCCCCTCTCGGTGATTTCCCACGTTAGATATTGCGACGCGTCGTCAGTCGTCTTGGGACTCGCGTCGGACTTGAGCGAATCGCTTCCCCCGAAAGCGCCGTCTTGGGGC
>SFIW01000071.1 GCA_004556055.1 Planctomycetaceae bacterium | reverse complement strand
GTTGGGAGAATGGTATGAGCGATTCAAAGAACAACGACAAGGGGAAGAATTACTCGTCTTCCGATATGTTCGCCGTCGACGCCAAGCTTCTTCAAGCGTTGGCGAGTCTTACTCCCGAACAGCGTGAACTCTTGTTTAAATTCGTGCAGGCGTCTCAAGGAACCAAGGCCTCCGAGAATCCTCCAGCGCCCCCCGAGGCTCCTCCCGTACAAAACGTTCTTCCCAAACAAGCCGCTCCACACCGCGTTTCTGCCAATACTTCTTTACCTAAAGGCGCGCCGCCGAAATCGCAACCTCCGAGCTTTGAACCGACCCCGCCTCCTGTTCTCCATCCGTCGAATAACGCGCCGAAATCGCAACCTCCGAGCTTTGAACCGGCTCCGCCTCCTGTTCTCCATCCGTCGAATAACGCGCCGAAATCGCAACCTCCGAACTTTGAACCGGCTCCTCCTCCTGTTCTTCATCCGTCGAATAACGCGCCGAAATCACAACCTCCGAGCTTTGAACCGACCCCGCCTCCCATTCTCCGTCCGTCGACCAACGCGTCGAATCAACCGTCTCCTGACGCCTCCCCTGTAGCGCCGCCTCCCGTTCTTGAAATCAAGCGTCGTCCGACTCGTCGCGCGCTACGAGAGCAGGAGTTGGCCGCCGCGAACATGGTGGATCTGGAATCGGACGCGCCTCTCTTTGCGCCGCGCAAGGAAACGCGACCTGAGAAGACCGCGCATAAAGAGCATGGATCGCGTCGTAAATCGTCGTCGAGTCCTTCGCGTAAAAACGCCGCGACTTTGTTTATCGGCGCCGCGGCGGCGTCGGCTCAAGAAAAGGCGAACGCGCTCGACTCCCTTAGTTCCTTGGTGAACGCCAAGGGAAAAGAAAACGTCTCGTTGGATTCGCTCAAGCTGTCGAAAGCCGCGACTCCGACGAAGCAGGCGTCGCTCGACACGCTCTCGAACGTCGCGGCGCCCGTGACGTCGAGCTCTGTTGAAGACGTCGAACTCCTTCGCGACGAGACGAATAAAGATCACGTCAAGGAGCACGCTCCTATGTGGTTGATCTCCCTTTTCTTCCACATCGTTCTGGCGTTGATCCTGATGATGATTGTGACGAACGTCGAGATTCGCAATCCCTTCGAGGTGATTTCAGAACCGGGAATGAGCGACGACGTCGTACTGGACGAAGTCTACGACCCAGAGCTGGCTCCCGAGCCGACGACGATTGACGCGCCCGAATTGTCGACCGTCGAGACGGCGGATGTGCCCGACGAACCCGACGTTTCCGCATTTGAAGACGAGAGCGCCGCCGCGTTGACATTGACCGATCCTCTCGAATCCCTTGAAGGAGCGTCCCTCTCCGAAATGGATAATCTCATGGGGTCGTTCATGGGGGACGATTTGTCGGGACGCGGGAAGAATAAAGCGGCGGCCCTTGCGGCGGGGGGAGGCACCGAAGGAAGCGAAAAGTCGGTCGCGCTTGCGCTCGCGTGGCTCGCCGAACATCAATGTTCCGACGGCTCGTGGCATTTTAATCTGTATAGTTGTCCTTCTTGCGGCGGAAAGTGCATGAATTCAGGAACGAATAAATCGACGATCGCCGCGACGTCAATGGGGCTTTTGCCTTTTTTGGCCGCTGGTCATACTCCAACGACGGGGAAATATAAGCGCGTCGTCGCCAAAGGAATGAATTACTTGCTTTCTCAGGGGAACGAAGACGACAACGGCGTCTCCTTCCGCGACTCCGACGGCTCGATGTATTCTCACGGGCTAGCGGCGATCGCTATTTGCGAGACGTACGCAATGACGTCGGAAGGGGAACGGAAACGATATCGTCTTCTAGGAGAGATCGCCAACGAAACGACGCGATATATCGAGTATGCGCAGGCGGCGGACGGCGGTTGGCGCTACGCTCCCAAACAGGCGGGGGACACTTCCGTTTCTGGTTGGCAAATTATGGCGCTTCAAGCGGCGCGTCTCGCCGCGCTTCCGACGTCGAGCGAGACCTTCCTTAACGCGCGTTCCTTCTTGCGCGACGAAGTGGCGATAAGCGGCGGCGAAAGGTATTCCTACGTCGCGACGACCCCGTTAAGCGAAGGTTCCGCGACGACCGCGATCGGCCTCCTTTGTCGTCTCTACTTGGACTGGGATATTACGAACCCGACGCTTCTTTCCGGAGCGAATATCGTCGCCAAGGGAGATAGAACGCTCGGAAATCCTTACTTTCTCTACTACGCGTCGCAGCTTTTGTATAACGTCGGCGGTTCGATGTGGGACGACTGGAATAGAGAAATGCGCGAAAAGCTCATCGCCGCGCAGTGTATGGACGGGCACGAAAGAGGAAGCTGGTTCCCCGAAAATCCCGACTCCTACTGCACTCAGGGGGGGAGACTTTACGCGACGGCCTTCAATTGTTTGATCCTTGAGGTATATTATCGTCATATGCCGCTCTTCCAAAAGATCCAGACGGCAGACCAATTCCCGATTGAGACGCTAGACGACTCCGACCTTGAATAGGACGTGCGATATAAATGAAGATATGCGAGAGTTGCGGAGCCAAATGCGCGACCCGTGCGCTTTTCTGTCACCAGTGCGGCGAACGATTTCGCGTTCACGACGCGGAAAGCGTCGTCGTAAAGTTCCGCAAAGAAGAGAATTCGACGCTCCCTTTACGCGACGTAGAAGCGCGTCCGCGCGAATCCCGCGAAGACGAACGTTTAGGCGAAGCGACGAGCGTATTTGCGTCGACTGTCGCTTCCGCCGTATGGACGATCTTTCTCGCGTCGCTACGCCTTGTCGCGCGCTTGTTGCGCCCCGCGTGGCGCGGCGTAAAGGGGATGGCGCAACGTTACGTCGCGCGTCTACTTGCTCCCCCGCATACCTGGTCTCCTTCTGAAATCCCAAATTTTCTCTATTGGGGCGTTCTTGCCGCTTGCGTGTGGCGGTTGCCGACTTCGTTTGTCGGTATCGTCTATGCGATCATGGCTAACGACGCGCGCAATAAGGAGGATTACGCGAGGGCAAGACTCCTTGCTGAATCCGCCAAAAACTGGCTTATCGTCGATTTTATCATCGGCGTGGTTCTTCTCGTTTTCCGACGTTTGGTTTTTAGAGAGTAGATGTGTTCGAAACGGACGATTTAACGCCTCAAGATTCTTCCGAAGAGTGCGCTCGCATTGATTCTCGCGACGATTCTTCTGAATCGCAATCAGGTCGCGGCGATTCTCCGCCGATTCCCGCCGTCGTCCGCGACGCGGTTTGGGGACTGGCGTGGCGTTCTCTTCCGCGAGAAGAGGGACGCTCAACGTTGGAGCGTCATGAGGCGCGCGCCAAATTGGCAAGGGGGCAAGCAGCGCCAAAAACGACGTCCTCCGCGCTCGCGCCCCCCGAAGCGA
>SFIW01000070.1 GCA_004556055.1 Planctomycetaceae bacterium | reverse complement strand
CCACCACACCACAAGTCTACGAGAAGGCTGCCAGACCATGAGAAAATCACATCGCCATCGTGAACGATGAACTCTGGCTTGATGCTTGGAGAGCAAAGTTCACTACTGGCATCGCAGGAGCCTTGGCGTAGTTCCTTGATTTTGAGAACTGGCAGACCATTCTCTCCGTCAGCAGGACGGAATTTTTGCATGGCAAGGCCGTTAAGATAGTTCGCAATATCAAGCAAACTACCGCTTGCCCATCCGTCTGGCAATTCGCCGTCTCGGTACAATTCCTTCTGGAAGATTGCAAGTGCCTGTTGCAATAAATTATCGTTTATCTCATTGTTGTTGGCTATTCTTCTGTCTAAAACCGAGAGTACCGAAACTATTTTATTTTGAATATCCATGCTTGGAAGCATAATATCCAGCTCGTTCAAAAGCGCGGTAGTTAAACTTGGCACAGCTGTTCCTACATTTCTGCTAGCAAGATCCATCGTGCAAAGTTGATAATAGAGAAAGTCCGGATTAATTATGTCGGTATGAATATTTGTCCAGAATAGCGTGTCTACTGTCCAGAAGGGAGGATCTACAAGGAACAAATTGCTTAACGTTCCTTTTCTTGGTATAAGAACGGATTTCTTGTTGTGAATGCTCTTATCAACATATCGCATCAATCCACCAGTGCCGTATGCAGGTATATTACCATCCGACAGATTTTTATGATCTTTTCCATATTTGATCTCGCATACCGACTTTAATTTTACGTACTCCGCATTAAATCTCATACCCGATCGCCCCCAGCTTTTTTCGGATTTCCTCTTCGAGTTGACGGGACTTTGCGAACATCTCGGAAAGTTCCGCAGTCAGGCGCGTCATCTTTTCCTCGAATGGTTCTTCGTCTTCTTCCTGGTCTTCGATCCCGACGTAACGACCGGGGGTGAGGACGTAGTCTTGAGCGGCGATATCGTCGGTGGAGACGACGGCGCAGAAGCCGCGTTTATTTTCGAGGGTTCCGTCGACGTAGGCGCGGTAGGCGTCGGCGATCGTCGCGACGTCGGCGTCCGTCAGCTCGCTATGTTTGCGATCGATCATCGTTCCGAGTTTTCGCGCGTCGATGAAGAGCGTCTTATTCGCCTGTTTCTTAGATTTCGCGACGAACCATAGACACGCGGGAATTTGCGTCGAGTAGAAGAGTTTGCCCGGCAGCGCCACGATGCAGTCGACCAAATCCGCGTCGACGATCTTCTTACGAATCTCTCCTTCCCCGTTCTGCTGCGACGAGAGGGAACCGTTCGCTAAAACCATCCCCAGACGCCCGTCCTCCGCAAGGTGGAAGATCATATGTTGCAACCACGCGAAGTTCGCGTTCGCGTCGCTGGGGAGCCCGTAGACCCAACGTTCGTCCTCCGCGAGCTCTTGAGACCCCCAACCGCTCAGGTTGAACGGCGGATTCGCCATGATGAAGTCCGCTTTTAGATCCGGGTGGAGATCGTGGCGGAACGTGTCCGCGTTACCCTCTCCCAAATCCGCTTCGATTCCGTGAATCGCAAGGTTCATCTTCGCAAGCTTCAGCGTCGTCGCGTTCGCCTCCTGTCCGTAGACCGAAAGACCTTCGACGCTCCCCCCGCGCCTCTCGATGAACTTACTCGACTGAACGAACATTCCCCCCGAGCCGCAACATGGATCGTAGACGCGCCCCTCGTAGGGTTGCAAAACTTCCACAAGGGTGCGGACGACGCACGAAGGGGTGTAGAATTCCCCCGCGTTCTTCCCTTCGGCGGACGCAAATTGCGCAAGGCAATATTCGTACACGCGCCCTAACACGTCTTTCTCCTGCGCATGATCGACGACGCGGAGATTCGAGAAAAGGTCGACGACCTGCCCCAACATTTCTTTATTGAGCTCCTCGCGCGCGAAGTTTTTCGGAAGGACGTTTTCGAGGAGTTCGTTCTTCTCTTCGATTTTCCTCATGCACGAGTCGATAACGACGCCGATCTCGGGGGTGTGCGCGGCGCTCGCGACGACGTTCCATCGCGCGTCCTTGGGTACGAAGACGATATTCTCTTCCCAATACGGGTCTTCGTCTTCTTCCTCCCCGTCCCCGGCTTCGACTAATTCGTCGTAACGCTCCTGGAAACGGTCGGATACGAACTTCAAAAAGACGAGTCCCAGCACGACCGAACGATACTCCGACGCGTCCAAATTCCCGCGCATCTTGCACGCGGCCTGCCATATTAACTTCTCAAACCCGACGTCCGCCGTACTCTTCTTCGCCATCTTCCGCTCCTCTCGCGTCCGCGTTTACGTCGACGCCGCGTCGCGTCGACCCTACCCCCTTCATTTTGCCCGACCTCCTCCTTATGTCAAAGGGGCGGCCCGAGAAAATGCCCCGTTCCCTTTCTTGACGCGCCGCGATATAATAAAAATGTGAGTTTCATCACATAATTATCAATAAAAATGTGACGTCAATCACACTTTTATATCAAAACGGGGTTATATAAGTTAATGAAGCGGTCGTTATTAAAGAAACTTGTCAACATTAAAAATGACGTGAACCGTCAAGGAAATATTTAAGAAGCGAGGGCTCGGCCATATCGCGTAACTTTTCGGCCAACGGCCTTAAATCAATCGACCTCTTCGGTGATTCTGTTTCAGCAGAATCTTTCCACTTCATTATTTTATTAGGGTCATCATAATCTATGGGAGGTAAGCCGACAGTATCATAGCTACACTTGTATGTGCGGTAGCTTTTTCCCTTGGTTTCCTTCGCAACAATTTCCATAATCTTAACCATCGCACTTACCTCCTTGCCCCCATGTATTTGTCGCCGCATTCCATTGTTCATCGAAGCAAGTTGTATGGACAGCCGCTAATATTGGTTTAGTCATGAAACCTTTGATTGTCCGCAGTACGGTACTGTAATCATCAGTTTTTGTATCAATCTTACGGCAAAATGCTTTCCACTTTTTCTGCATGGCCTCATCCTCATCAAAAGCCATAACCTGTTCAAATTGCTCGGCGGTAAAAGCGTGGCCACGATTTTCGAAGGTTTTTCTCAGCGCCTCTGTCAAAACAGCTCCCTCAAAATCGAACTTACTCGCAAGATAGTAGACGTCGTAATAGTTCTTCATACGACTGGAGAATTCCATCAGGCTAAGAATTGTGTCGATTTTTTCAGCGATAGTTGTTTCCAAAGAGTATGTGTTCACAGTAGGCGCTTCAAAATCATCCAGCTGGGTAGGAATTCTGCGCTTTTCCTGATTTGGCACAATGACGTCTCCAACGCCAAAATCAATACTAAACGGCGTTTTTGTATTCTTGATTCTCACGACCAAAGAAGCGCCAATACCTGCGTATTTCTTGGCAAGGGCAATAGGCGCAATGTCCGTAATTTTAAACGTCATAAAATCATTACCGGTAGGCGTTGCAATGATTTCTTCCAGCGCTTTCTTCAACTGTTCCGGAGTATTGGGAA
>SFIW01000069.1 GCA_004556055.1 Planctomycetaceae bacterium | reverse complement strand
GGGAGCGTCGAGCCGACTCGAAGCGCGACGTCGGGGAGCGCGACGGGACGCCACGACGCGCCGACTCAATGGCCGACGACGGAGACGCCGCGCGAAAGCGCGAATTTGGCGACGATCGAACGCCTCTTGAAAGAGTCGCGCGACGCGCTCGTGAATCTTGCCCGCGATTCGAAGGGGGATTGGACCCTCGACGTCGAATAACGCGGCGAATATGACGTGCAAAAGAAAGGAGGCGCCGCGCCGATGGGGTGGCGATTATTGAGACGAATTGAGCGCGGCGGTCGCGTCGCGGAAAATTACGAGAAGGAGACCGACGAAATATACGAGCTCGATTCCGCCGAGGATTTCGACGCCTTTCTCGTCTCCTTCAAAAAGAAGGGGGGAATCGTCGTCGAGAAGCGGCGCGGACTTTCCTTCTACTATTGCGTCGAAGACGTCGAGGTAACGCGCAGACCGCCGACCGCGACGGGGCGCGTCCAGGCGGTCGCAAGACTTCGCCTCTCCCTCCTGCGCTCCGCTCAAGGGGACGCGCCCCCGTGGGAATTGCCCCCCTACGCGCTGCGCGTCTCGACGAAATCGATCGAAGAGACGACCTCGCGATTTTACCCCGGCGTCGGCGATATCCTCGTCCCGCGTTCGAGCTATGCCCCCGTACCGTTGACGAACACGGCGGGTACGCGAATCCCGGCGCGAACGACGCGCGGCGTCTCCCTGATCGAGTTCGCGTACAACGTCCCCGTCTCGGCGTTTGATTCGCGCCTTTTCTGGCAGGCGCAGGGCAAGATCAACCTTCTGACCGTCACTGTTTGCGGGATGACCTTCCCCCCTCGCACGATTCGCCTTGAGTCCTTCAACATGCGCTACATGACGGCGACGACGCAGACGCAAGACGCGAGCGGCGCGACGACGGAGACGACGCGGAAGTACTATCGCGTCGACGTCGGGCTCTTGGCGAATCCGCAGTCGTTCGACCAACTCTTCGCGAATACGGGGCTTCACGTGAAAAGAAACGGAAAGTTGTCGCGAATATGGCGGTGGACGGGGAGCGAGGGGGCGCAATATGGAACGTATAAGGAGTACCAGGCGTCGGGGTCGCGCGACGGGGAGCCGATCGCGGAGCCCGCGCCGCTGGACGCGTCGGGAGAGAACGTGGCGCCCTTCGCGACGTGGCGCGTCGGGTCCCCGTACGAGCCCGCCGACTTCAAAGCGCTCGGACTCCCGACGCAAGGCCCGACGCAGTGGAGCGTTCCGATCGTCGAATGATCGCGGAGTGAAAGAAGAGCGAAGAGTATAGAGAAGAAAGGAGAAGAGGAAGAATGAAACGACTAACGATGACGCAAGAGGCGGCGCGCGAGGTTGTCGCGGCGGGAACGGAGGGGACGGAACGCGCGTGTTACGACGCGCCCCCCTTCGCGGAAGGGTGGACGCCCCCGACGGAGGCGAGACCGTGCCGTCTGCGCTCGGCGTGGCGCAAGACTGCGGAGGGGATTTGGAGCGCGAAGGCGGTTTTTCTCGACAATCCGGACGCGCTCGTCGACGTCTACTCGGTCGCGGGGGGCTCGCCGCCGGAGGGGGAGCCGTACGAATGGACCTTTTACGCGATATGGAGGGGACGTTGGGAGTCGACGCAGCAGCCGGTTGAGCGCAAGGCGTATATCGCGGGGGACGCGATCTCGGTGGGGATTTACGATTCGGAGCTTGGGGGGATTCCGATCGTGAATATGGGGGTGTGCCGCGCGCAGATCGCGGGGGAGAGCCGCCAGGAGACGAAGACGCTCTATTTCTCCCCGATTTGGTTCAAGTGGATCCCTTCGTCCCTCGATATCGCGGGGAAGCGCGAAGTCGCGATCAAGGCGAAGGCGGTCGAAGTCGTGACGGATATCGTCGACGGTAAGCCGGTGAAGAAGAAGATCGTCGTCCTCGTCGGCGCGGACGGTTCGTAACGGGTAGGAATATCGAAAAGGCCTTTTCTCGAAGGATATCGCTTCGGGGAAAGGCCTTTTTCTTTTTGGTTGCGTTAAGAAGTTATCGTCGCAGAAGTTGAAGTACGCGACGTTCTCGTAATAGAGCCTCCCGAACTCCTTCAAGAGCCACGTTTTCCCGACCTGACGCACCCCCTTCAAGATCAACGGCTTGCGACGCGGCGAGTTCTTCCACTCGACGAGATTCTTTAATAACGACCGCTTCATTAACTTATATAACCCCCGTTTTGACATAAAAGTGTGATTGTCGTCACATTTTTATTGATAATTATGTGATGAAACTCACATTTTTATCATATCGCGGCGTGTCAAGAAATGGAACGGGCATTTTCTCGCGCCGCCCCTTTGACATAAGGCGGAGGGATTTCTCATACGCAACATGAAGAGCGTCTATTAAAATTCACGCACAAAAAGTGTAAATATGTGTGTGAAAATTATTGATTTTTGAAATTTAGATCTATAATAAAGCAGGTACGCAGAAGCGAATTAAGCGCGTGATTTTTACGAATGAGAGTTGGTGAATGTGTGGAGATTAAAACCGTTATAAAACAAGTCCTCATTGAAAAGGGAGGCGTTGCCAAATCTGCGGATTTCGTTGCGGCGGGAATCCACGCCGTCAACGTCGTCAATCTGTGCAACGCGGGATACCTTGACCGCGTCCGACATGGTTATTATCAGCTGGCAGAGGCGGATGCGTCTTCTGAAGAACAGCTCCTTGCAACGCTGATTCCGAAGGGAATTGTATGCGTAGAATCTGCGCTATTTCATTACGGATATAGCGACTTTGCTCCTCGTAAATGGTCTATTGCCGTTCCGAGAACTATGTCCCGAACAAAGTTAAATATAGACGCTCTTGCGTTGCAAACTTACTATGTCCAATCGGAGATATATGAGCTTGGTAGAATAACCGACGACTTTGACGGGGTCATACTTCCTGTCTATGATCGGGAACGTACGATTTGTGATTGCTTCAAATATCGTTCAAGACTGGATAATGAAATATTTAATAAGGCGCTGAACGCCTATGCGAAAGATCCCAGGAAGAATCTACCAAACCTTTCCTCATATGCCAAGAAACTGCGCGCGTATAAAAAAGTTACAGAATTGATGGAGGTGTTGCTCAATGGCTGATATCGCCGCATCCGTGCTTGCACGGCTAAAAAACAAAAGTAAGGAAAGCGGAAGAAGCTATCAGCTTTGCCTCCAACTCTTTTGTCAGGAAGAATTTCTGCGTCGGTTGGAAAAATCCAAGTATGCTGAAAACCTCGTTTTGAAAGGCGGTCTGTTCATTTACTCTGTTACGAACTTTGATAGCCGAGTAACTGTTGATATCCGGACCAGCTTCGAAGCGAAAACGCCATGTGTAAGGATTGCCTTTCACACGCCGCGCACTTTCCTTGGCCTGCTGTGCCAGCTTGGATTGAGCTCTTTTCGTGTAGTGGTTGGTCCTTTTCAAATAACATTTCATCACAATGTTGTTTGTCATGGCATGATGGTAAAAGTCCGTGACCTTGTAGCAGAATTCCGCCA
>SFIW01000068.1 GCA_004556055.1 Planctomycetaceae bacterium | reverse complement strand
TCGGCGCGCTCGTCAATATCGCGCTCGATCCGATCTTGATCTTCGGGCTTCTTGGCGCGCCGCAACTCGGACTCCTCGGCGCCGCGATTGCGACGGTGATCGGTCAGGTCGTCGCCGCGCTCATCGTCATGAAAGGAGGGTGGCGGCCTTCGCCCGCGTGGCGCGTCTACCCGCATGCGGTGAAGAATATCTTCCAAATCGGCGCGCCGAATATCCTCATGCAGGCGGCTTATACTCTCTATATTTTCGGGCTCAATATGATCTTGGCGACCTTCTGCGATCAGGCGGTCACCGCGCTAGGGATCTACTATAAATGGCAGACCCTCGTCTTCATCCCCCTAGGCGCGATGCAGACGTGCATCGTTCCCGTCGTAAGCTTTAACTACGCCGCCCATTCCTTCCTGCGGTGCAAGCAGACGGTGCGCTGCGCCGTCGTCACCGGGTGGCTCCTCATGAGTCTGGGAACGCTTGCGTTCATCGCGATTCCGGAACAGTTGCTGCGCGTCTTCACGACCGACGAGCTTGTTGTCGAGATCGGACGCGTCGAATTCTTCTTCGTCGGATTGAGTTTCTTCCCGCTGGTGACTTCCCTCACTTATCCTGTCTTCTTCCAAGCGGTCGGCGCGAGTTTGCGAAGCGCCGCGCTCACCATTCTGCGCACCGTCGTTCTTTTCGTGCCGCTCGCGTACCTCTTCTCGCGCTTTGGCCTGAACTGGTTCTGGCTGACTTTCCCCGTCACGGACGGGATCACGAGCCTCGTAGGATTCGGCCTTTACCGGCGCTTTTTCAAGAAGGACGCGCTCGCCGCTCAACAAAAACGTCTTGTCGCGTGAGAAACGCGTTAAAGACGAATTTATTTTCATAAATAATAGTTTCTTATATGTTACAAATATTGACGCCTATTATTGCGCTTTGTATGATAATCGACAGAACGTTTTGAAAGAGTTTAACGCCCGAGTTATTACGTCGTTCAAAGACGATACTAATTTTAGTACCCTATCAATATAGGAGAATGATCAATGGATTCGAGTTTGAATCGAGCGTCAAGAGTCCTTAAACCCGTTGGCTTTACGCTTGTTGAACTTCTTGTTGTCATCGCTATCATCGGCATTTTAATTGGTCTTTTGCTTCCCGCCGTGCAATCTGCGCGCGAAGCTGCGCGTCGTATGCAGTGTACGAACAACGTCAAGCAATACATGCTTTCCGTACACAACTATCACGACGTCAACGGCGTCATGCCCGCGTCGAGATCCAACTTCTACCACTATAACGTTAATCAGCAAGAACCGGACTGGGCTTACGCGGGATACGTCTGCGGCGTCGTCGCGCTCCTTCCTTTTATGGAACAGCAGGCGCGTTACGAAGCGATTTCGAGCCACGCGCAGAGCGTAGCCGATAAATCCTGGCCTTGGTATAACACGGAGCCCTTCACTTCGAAACTCCCGACTTTGGCGTGCCCCTCGGACGCTGGCGCTTCGCAGCCGTCGCCCCACCAGAACAACGCGCGTAAGAGCTACTGCATGAGCCTCGGCGACGGTATGTGGCACAACAACCGTCCCGACGCGTCGGAAAACGCCGGATCGAAGGTCGACGGGCGCGGATTCTTCGCCCCCTTCGCGTGGCGAAACCTCTCCTTCGTCACCGACGGGACGAGCAACACCGCCGCTGTCAGCGAGATGGTCGGCGACGCCAACTACTCCACCAAGGTTAAGGGCGGTATCTACCGCACCGGTTCGCTTCACGACGGAAGGGCTATCCCCGGTCCGTGCTTGACCGAAGCCGTCTCTGTCGACGATCCGAACAGACTTAATTCCGGTTCCGACACCTGGCGCGCGCTTCTCTGGACCGACGGTCGATCTCCGAACGCGTGCTTCACCACCGTCCTGCCTCCAAACTCACCCGTGTGCATCTACACCTGGCCGAATATCCATAACTTAGCGTGGGGCGTCTTCTCGCCGCAAAGCTTCCATTCCGGGGGCGTCAACGTCGGCATGGGAGACGGCGCGGTTCGTTTCGTCAGCGATACGATCGACTGCGGGTCTCCCAACGAACACGGCGTCGTTTCCGGAAAATCCCCCTACGGCGTCTGGGGCGCCATGGGAACTCCGCAAGGCGGCGAATCGACTTCGATCTGAGCGCCTAGCGTAACGTTTACGAAAAGCGATAATCGGCATTGCGCCTAATCGTCGGCGCGTTAAGGCGCGTCGAGCGTCAAAAACCCTTTCCTCGTAAGGATTTCCGATGGGAAGGGCTTTTTTTATTTCTATGAGTTGGGTTTCTTCCCCCTGTCGCTAGAAGAAAAGAACTCCCGCGGAGTTCCGCCGCGCTGATCTTAGAGGAGCGCGTTTCAATGAAAATTGTCGGGAAATAGAACGCTTCTTCTCGATCTTGATCCTGCCGCGCCCTTCTTTTTTATCGCCGCGACGCCAACAAAAAAGGCGGCCCATGAAAGAGCCGCCTCGGGGAAAACGTCGTCGACGCGTCGCGTCATTGGACGTAGGTGTTTTGCAGAACGCGTTCGCGTCCGAAGTTCGGATCCTTAATCATCGAGATCGCGAACCATCCGCGAGACGCGCGGCACAAACCGATCGCAAGTCCCGCGAAACGTTCGTCTTGCGCCATTGCCGGGAGGCGAAGCTCCAACGGACGCTGCGCCTGGAAGATCTTCGAGAAGACCGCGCGGATCGGAATCTGTTCCATCACGCTCGCGGGACCGTAGAGTTCGATCGCCCCGTCGCGCACCAACATCGGACGATCTTCTTCGGAGAGGGTCGGACGATACGCCGCCTGAACTTCGATATTCTCCCACGTCTTCTTGCCGAGCGTCATCTCGTCGAAGCGCAGGACGATGCAGACGCGATCTTCGAAGAAGCGAACCGTGATCGGATCCGACTTCGCGAAGGCGTAGCTCAGCTCCGACTCTTCGATCTCGACGTCTTTCAAGCCCGGCTTGTTCAGACGATCCGCGATGAAATCGAGCGTTTCCCGCGGCGTCATCTTCCGACCGCCAAGGTCGAGCTGCCCGAGGAAGGAGTTGACCGACGACTCGTGCACCTTCACGTCCGCGAACGCTCCTTGAAGCGTCGGCGGTTCCGTCGACTGGCACCCGAGCGCGTAGTCCGTCCCGAAGCGCATCGACGCCAGGAGCCAATCGTCCGTCGTGCGCGAACGCTGCGTTTTGAGGGAGAGCCCCAAATTCGCCATATTCTTGAAGAAGCCGTTGCGTAGCTGCGCGTTGAGCGCGTCGAATCGTTCGTTCGACTCTTGGTCGAATCGCGCGCGCGTCTCCTTCACGATTTTCGCCTCGGACTCCGCTTCGATCGCCGTCTGCTGCGACTGATACTGGCTGCGCGTCAGACCGCGCGCCAAATCACTGCGGGAGAGTACGCAATCCCCGTGTCGCGCCATTCGAGCGCCTTGACGCCGCGATAATTCGCGTAGCTTTCGTTATGCAGCTTCGCGCTGAAGACTGCGCTGCTCGTATTCGCGTGAACGCGCCCCGCAATATTCAAATCCATAAGCAACCGTTCAGGATCGGGACGCAACTTGATCGAAACCTGCGTGTCGACGCGACGGCGGCCAACGACCGGGTTGTTCAAGATCGTCTCTTGAACGACGGCGAATTCGGGATCCCTTACGGGAAGAAGGCGGTTGATGAGCGCTTCGGAGACATACGCTTTCACGTTCGGATTGTCATAGATCACGTCGATGGCGCGTCCATAGAGACGACAGACTTCAGACTGCGACGTCGTCATTCTCAGCGCGAGTTGCTGGAGCGAACGCCCCGCCTGACTCCCCGCGACGTTTTCGTAATGCTCGAACGCAAAGAGGAGCGCTTCGCCGTTTGTCGCGTCCGCCGCCATC
>SFIW01000046.1 GCA_004556055.1 Planctomycetaceae bacterium | reverse complement strand
AAGTTCTGCACAGCGGCGCCCGCCGCGCCCTTAATAAGATTATCAATCACGGAGATCGTCAAAATTCTCGCGCCGACGCGGCGTACCGTCAGGTGGCAGCGATTCGTGTGAATAACGTCTTTAGTAGACGGAAGCTCGTCGACAACCTGCACAAAGGGTTCGCCCTTATAGAAATCGCGAAGATATGCTAATAGTTCTTCCTGGCTCGCGTCTTTGAGAGGACGCGTATAGGTCGTGGTCAAAATGCCGCGATCCATCGGCGTAAGATGGGGCGTAAAAATCACTTTCGCGTCAAATCCGCTGGCGGTCGTCAAAACTTCTTCAATTTCGGGAGTATGGCGATGCGCGCCGACGGCGTATGCGGAAATCGCTTCGTTACATTCGGGATAGAGATTTTTCAGACTCGGCTTGCGTCCGGCTCCGGAGACGCCGCTCTTCGAATCGATGATAATGTCAGCAGGATCGATAAACCCGCCTTTAAGAAGCGGCGCCAAAGGAAGAATCGCCGACGTAGGGTAGCAGCCGGGGTTGGCGACGAGTTTCGCGTCGCGAATCTTATCTCGGAAAAGTTCGGGAAGGCCGTAAGGCGTAAGGGGTAAGCGTTCCGGATCAGGATGAACGACGTTGTACCATTTATTGAAGACTTCGGCGTTATTGAGACGATAATCGGCGCCAAAATCGACGACTTTCATCCCCAGTTCGAGGAGTTCGGGCGCCACGGCGGCGGTGGCGGTGTGCGGCAAGCAGCTAAAAACGGTATCGACGCCGCGCTGCGCAAGATCTTTCGGAGCAAGGTTTTCGCAGCAAATATCGTATTGTCCCGTCAACGAGGGATGAACCTTTGCGATCGGGCTTGTGTTTTCGCGACTCGTCACGGCGACGACCTCGACAAGAGGATGGCGCCGCAAAAGTTTCAATAGTTCCAAAGCCGTGTATCCGGTCGCGCCTAAAATAGCAACTTTAAACATAAAACCACCTAAAAATGAAAGCGCCGCGTATGTCGACGGCGGCGCGCCGCCGCGAGTTTTCTAAGGACAATTCGACGGGGAAAAACTCAAACTCTCCCCGTTTCAATCATCCAGTCTCGCGTTTCCAAAATAATGTCGTCAAGAGAACGCGTGGGATTCCACCCGATAAGTCGTTTTGCCTTATCGAGGCAAGGAACCCGACGCTGCATATCGTCAAAATTCGGCCCGTACGCTTCCGTAAAACTAATCGTCTTGATCTCCGAAGAAGATTGACAGAGCTCAACCACGCGTTTCGCCAAATCAATAATCGAGATTTCGCTATCAGTTCCCAAATTGACGACTTCTCCCGCCGCGTCGGGGGTTTGCGCAAAAGCCGCCAAGCCTTTGACAATATCGTGAACGGAGGAGAAGCAACGCGTCTGCGAACCGTCGCCGTAAACAAGGAGCGGCTCATTCTTAAGCGCCGCCGCAATAAAACGCGGCATGACCATGCCGTAATGCCCCGTTTGGCGCGGTCCGACAACGTTGAAGAGTCGAACGATGTAGACGGGTAACGCCGTTTGTTCGCGGTGCGCGAGAAGGTAAAATTCGTCGAGAAGTTTGGCGACGGCGTAAGACCAGCGATTTTTGCAACTTGGACCTAGAAGCACGTCCATATCTTCGCGGAAAGGAACGCTTTCCGATTTTCCATACGTTTCGCTCGTCGAGGTAAGAAGAACTGGCTTGCGGTACTTCGCGCAAAGATCGACGACTACCTCGGTTTGGCGGACGATGCGTCGAATCGAATCGACGGGGCGCGAAACAATCAATTTGACGCCGACGGAACTAGCGAGGTGAAAAACGAAGTCGACGTCGCGAATTTCACGTTCCATCAGGACGACGTCGGCGGCGTCGGCGACGAAGGGGCGGAAATTAGGATTCTTTTCAGATCGCGGTAGATTCTCCCACGATCCCGTGGAGAGATCGTCGACAATCACGACCTCGTTCCCCTGATCCAACAGATACTCTGTCAGATGCGAACCAATAAACCCGGCGCCGCCCGTTATCAGGTATTTCATCAGTAACGTCCCTTATTCATACCGTCGCGAATGTCCTCATGGACCTGTCGTAATCCCTAAGAGTCGAGCCTTTCAGGGCAGGCTCCCTCGGCTAATATGCGTTATTGTACTATCAAACCCTTAATAAACAAGAGAAAGGGCGCTTCACAATAAAGAGGGTTGCGTCTTTTTTTTAATATTCTGTCAAATTGGCAGACTTGCGCCGCGCTATTTGCAAATATAGGTAGATTATTATCGCTACGTCCCTCGAATGTTGAAGACAATCCCCCCAGAAGGGGGTTCTTTCGAGTTACGACAAAAATTTTCACAAAAATTTCAAAACAAATTCAGTTATTGGCGCCATTTATGCTTCATATAAAAGCAACCGAGCGCGAGAGGTTTGAAAGAAGCTCGAACGCGAGATTACGACAACGATTAAAAACGAAACCTTCGACGCATGTTTAGCAAGTTCGTCGGAGGGCGTTCGAAAAAATATTAGACAGGAGATTCACCATGGCTCAAGGCGAAAAAATCATCGGCATCGATCTTGGAACAACCAACTCGGTCGTCGCAGTTATGGAAGGTAAAGAAGCGAAGGTAATCGCGAATCCCGAGGGGTATCGGCTGACTCCAAGTATCGTCGCGTTCACCGATTCGGAAAAGCTCGTCGGAGAGCTTGCGAAACGTCAGGCGGTCATGAACCCCAAGCGCACGATCGCGTCGATCAAGCGTTTCATGGGTCGCAAACAAAGCGAAGTCAGCTCCGAGGAACGCATGGTTCCTTACAAAGTCGTAGGAGCTCCCGACGAATACGTTAGCGTTGAAATCGACGGCAAGCGTTATTCTCCCGCAGAGATTTCCGCGCAGACGCTTCGCAAACTTAAGGAAGCTGCGGAAGCGTACCTTGGACACAAAGTCAATAAAGCGGTTATTACGGTGCCGGCTTACTTCAACGACGCTCAGCGTCAAGCGACGAAAGACGCGGGGCAGATCGCGGGCTTGGAAGTCGCGCGTATCGTAAACGAACCGACGGCGGCGGCTCTTGCTTACGGTCTCGATAAAGCGGGCGTCAACGAAAAGATCGTCGTCTTCGACCTCGGCGGCGGCACCTTCGACGTTTCCGTCTTGCAAGTGGCGGACGGCGTCTTCGAAGTTATCAGCACGAACGGCGACACCCATTTGGGCGGCGACGACTTCGACCACGTTCTCGTCAACTACCTCGCCGACGACTTCCAGCAAAAGACCGGCATCGACCTTCGTAAAGAACCGATGTCTTTGCAGAGACTTCAAGAAGCCGCCGAGAAAGCGAAGTGCGAACTCTCTTCGCAGCAGGCGACCGACGTCAATCTTCCCTTCATCTCGCAAGACGCGAGCGGCCCGAAACACCTCCAGACGCGCATTACCCGCGCGGAATTCGAGCGTTTGACCGACGAACTCGTCGAACGCACCAAGGGTCCCGTCATGCAGGCTCTGCGCGACGCGAAGCTCTCACCCTCCGACGTCGACGAAGTCGTCCTCGTCGGCGGTTCCACCCGTATCCCGAAAGTTCAGGAAACGGTCAAGAAGATCTTCAATAAGGAGCCTCACAAGGGCGTTAATCCCGACGAAGTCGTCGCGGTCGGCGCGGCGATTCAAGGCGGCGTCCTCGCGGGCGAAGTCAAAGACGTCTTGCTCCTCGACGTCACGCCTCTGTCCTTGGGGATCGAAACCCTCGGCGGCGTCATGACGAAACTCGTCGAAAAGAACACGACGATTCCGACCGAAAAGAAGCAGGTCTTCAGCACGGCGGAAGACAATCAGACGGCGGTTACGATCAAAGTCTACCAAGGCGAACGTGAAATCGCGTCCGCGAACCGTCTCCTTGGTCAGTTCAACCTCGAAGAAATCCCCCCCGCACCCCGCGGTTTACCGCAGATCGAAGTCACCTTCGACGTCGACGCCAACGGCATCTTGAACGTCAAAGCGAAAGACCTTGGCACGCAAAAGGAACAGAAGATTCGTATCGAACAATCCTCCGGCTTGACGGAAGAAGAAATCGAACGCATGCGTAAAGACGCGGAATTGCACGCGGAAGAAGACAAGAAACGTCGCGAACTCGTGGAAGCGAAGAATCGCGCCGAATCGATGTGCTTCGAGCTCGAAAAGCTCATGAAAGAGCATGACGCGAAGTTGCGCGCGGAAGACAAAGACGCGATCAAGGCGGCGATCGAGAAGACGCGCGAAGCGTGCAAGACGGACGACGTCGACAAGATCAAGTCCTCGTTCGCGGAACTCGAACAGGCTTCTCACGCGATGAGCAAGGCGCTCTACGAACAGGCGCAGCAGGCTCAGGCGCAGCAAGGCGCGCAAGCGGGCGCGAGCGCGGGAGCTTCGAAGCCTGACGACGACGCCATCGACGCCGATTTCGAAGTCAAAGACGACAATAAATGAGTTAATCGCGACGCATCGCGCTCAACGCGCGTTTAATGCATAACGACGACAGCTCGACCGATATTTCGGTCGAGCTTCTTTATTTCTTGGAGCGTTAAGTCGCGTTGTCAGGAACGTAAAAAAAAGGTATACTCTCCCAAAATGGGGTCGACAGAGACCGAGATGAGGAAGGAGCGTTTCACGCATGACATTTACGACCACGTCGCTATTTATTGCAGGACTCGTAGCAACGGGCGTCCCGATCGCGATCCATCTGCTCTCCAAGGGCAAACCGCGCAAGATCGTTTTCTCGGGGTTGCGCTTTGCGCAAGCGACGCTCGCGGCGAATCGTCGACGCGTCAAGGTCAAACGGCTAGCGCTCCTCGCGCTTCGCGTTGCGCTCTTCATCGCGCTCGGGAGTCTTCTTGCGCGTCCCGTCGTCACGTCGAGCAAATCCTCCGATCTTGTCGGCGAAGGGAGCGCGAAGAACGGCCCCGTCGCGGCGGCGATCGTTGTCGACACGTCGCCGAGAATGGGACGCGCGCGTAAAAACGTCGCGCTCTTAGATCAAGCCAAAGGAGTCGGACGCTCCATTCTCGCTCAACTTCCGCGCGGGAGCGAGATCGCCGTCGTCGACGGCTCCGCCTCAGGGGACGCCTTCCAAGCGGATCGTTACGCCGCGCGCGAACGTCTCGACAAACTAGCCGTCGTCGTCGGAGGACGCGACGCCGCCGCGTCGACCGCAGAAGGAATCGAACTCGTCAAAACCTCCGAGCTCCCGCTCAAAGAGGTCTACGTTCTCTCCGATCAAACGACGGGAAGTTGGCCGGATCGCAACGTGAAGCGGATGCGTCGCGCCGCCGAGGAGAACGGGGAGAATCTCAAGCTCTATTTCGTCGATCTAGGAGACGACGCCGCGCGAAACGTCGCAGTCGTCGGCGCGGAACCCTCTGCGGAAACCCTTTCTGAAAATTCGTCCCTTCGCGTCGACGTCGCGCTCGAACGCGTCGATCAAGAAGGCGGAGACGTCGCGCTCGAAATTCTTTTCTTTCGCGCGCAGGATCTGCCAAACGCGATCGACGCCCAAGAGCTTCTCCAGCAAGATTCCCTTTCTATCTATCGTGAAAAACAGACGATCCATTTCGAACAAGGACGCGAAAAGAAAGACGCCGTCTTCTACGTGCCGAAACTCCCGGTCGGCTTTTGCGTCGGCGTCGCGCGAGTCGTCGGTCAAGACGCGCTTTCCTTCGACGACGCGCGTCCCTTCGTCGTCAACGTCGCGCCGGACTGGAAAATACTAGTCGTCGCGCCCTCCCCTGCCAAAGAAAAAGCCCTCTTCCTCACGCAGGCGCTCGCGCCCGACGAACTTCGCAAAACGGGTCGCGCTCCATTCGAGCTTGATCTTGCCGCGTATTCTCCTCAAAACGGCGAAAAGAACTTTTTCGAACTCTCCTCCAAGAACCTCGAAGAATACCGCGCGATTTTTCTCCTCGATCCCCCCGCGCTCGACGCAGAAGTCGTCGCCAAACTCGACAAGTTTGCTAATAGCGGCGGCGGAATCGCCCTCTTCCTCGGCCCCTCCGCCAAACCTATCGACGCGTTCCAAACCTCCGAAACGCTCAATCTACTTGGGGTAAAGCCGACTAAATTAAGCGCCGCGCCTCCTTACGGGCTCATTCTTTCCGCGTCGAATTACGACGAGCCTCTTCTATCTCAGTTCCGACCTTTTGCAAGGGAAGGTCTTCCTTGGGACGCCGCGCCCGTTGCGAAATACTGGGCGCTCGACGAACTCTCCCCCTCCGCGACGCCAATCATGTCGTTCGTCGACGATCAGGGGGGCGATTCGGGAAAAATACCCGCGATCGTCGAAAATCGCGTCGGGCAAGGCTTAGTCGTCACCGTCGCGACGTCGATTGTCGAATCCCCTACAGAAGGCGCGTGGAACGCGCTCGCGACGGGAGACGCTCCATGGCTTTTCATACTTTTGGTCGACAGCATGGCGCGGCGTCTCGCGTCGACGACGTCCTCAATCTACAACTATGGGCCTGGAGAGGCCGCGACGCTGCGATTGGAACTTGCCGACGTTCCCGCTACGGCGACGATCTACGAACCGTCGGGAGCCGAAATAACGACGCCAACGGATCCTCAGCGGCGCCAGATACGCTTTCCCGGCGTCAAAACGCTCGGAGTCAGTCGCGTCAAAACGCCGCCTAATAGCGCGGGTCAAAGCGTCGATCAAGTCTTCGCTGTCGCGGCGCCAGGCACTGAGTCCGACATGACGCGACGTTCTCCCGAGGAATGGAGCAAACTTCTCGAAGGTCTCCCATACCATACCCTCGATCTTTCCTCCACTACGGAAGAGCTCGAGTCGGCGCGAGAATCGGGTGAAGACGTCCCCTATTTCCTCTTAGCGCTCCTTCTTCTAGCGCTCTTTATCGCGGAAACGATCGTTTCCAATCGATTCTATCATTCAGAAAAGGCGCAAGACGTAAAAACGGCGTGACGCGCGCGGGTCAGTCTTGCGCTCTTTTAAGAAAAAAACTATAGTTTCAGAAAGGACGCGTGTCCCCGTTATTTAAGTAGTCTCGTTAAATGGAATCGTTTCGTCATGCTCACGTCAATCGAATTGCGCGGCTTTAAAAGCTTTGCCGATCGCACGAAGATCGATCTTGACGGCAGCGTCTGCGCGCTCATCGGGCCCAACGGCTCGGGTAAATCGAACGTCGTCGACGCGATTAAGTGGGCGCTGGGCGAACAGAGCGCCAAACGTCTTCGCGGAGACGAAATGACGGACGTTATTTTCAACGGATCTGCGTCGCGTCAAGCGCTCGCTTCGGCGGAAGTCACCATCTCTTTCGACAATACGAAGCGTCTTCTTCCTCTCGACGCTGACGACATTCATTTAACGCGGCGCGTCTATCGCAGCGGTGAATCCGAATATCTTATCAACGGTCAATCGGCGCGACTAAAGGACTTTCGCGACATAGTCGGCGGCGTCGGACTTGGCGCGCAAGGATACGCGATTATTGAACAAGGACGGGTGGAGGCGCTCCTCCAAAGCACGAGCGAACAACGCCGCGCAGTTCTTGAAGACGCGGCGGGCACGTCGCGTTTCAACGTGAAAAAACAAGAAGCGACGCGCCGCCTTGAACGCGTCGAACAGAATCTGCAACGTTTGTCCGATATCGTCAACGAGCTCGAAACCCAACTTCGCAAGACAAAAGCGCAAGCGGGAAAAGCGGAAGAATGGCGGCAGTCGACGACTCGTCTTCAGAAACTACGCACGGAAGTAACGCTCTACGAATGGCGTGTCAAAACGGAAGCGCTGCGTCAAACAAGCGTCGAGACGGACGATTTTGACAATTTTGAAGCGCAAACGACCGACGCAATCCGTTCATTGGAAGAAACGCGCTCCGCGACGTCGACGCAAATCGTTGAGTCTGATCGTCTTCTTCGCGCGACGGAAACGGAGCTGTCGAACGCGCGCGAAAGGATCGCCGCCGAGGAATCGAAGATCGAGTATCAGACCGCGCAAATCCGGGAATGGCGGCACGAATCAGACGCGGGGGCAACGCAAGACCGAGCGCTTGTCGCCAAACGCGCGTCGAACGTCGCGGAAACGGAAGACGCGACGCATGAACTGACAAACGCGCGCGATCAAGCGGAAAAAATAAAGCGAACGTACGAGTCGGAAAACGCGGCGACCGAACAGCTGACGACTCGCGTCAACGCGCTCTCTCAAACCCTCGCTCAACTCCAGCAGGAACGCAACTCGCGCGCGGCGGAGTCGACGCGCTTCGCCGGGGAATTGGCGACGTTGAAAACGCGCTTGAGCGCGCTTACCGCGCTCTCGGATCAAAAGACGCGTCAACGCGACGAAATAGAGAAGCAACGCGAGGAATCAACGCGACAAGGTCGACATATCGTCGACGCGCGCGCCGAAATCTCCGCGCGACGCGAAGATTCTCTCAAACGCATGGAGACTATTAAAGAACGCCGCGACGAGATCAAAAACGCGCTCTCCGCGCGCCAGATCGAATTTTCCGAAATGGAACGACGGCGCGCCGCATTCGAGGAACGTTCGGCGCTTCTAAACGACCTACTCCGCCGTTACGAAGGACTCAGTCCCGGCGTTCTCGAAACGCTCCGCGCTATGAAAAACCCCGCGAGCCCATTCCACAACGCGTACGGACTCGTCGCCGATTTAATTCGCGTCAACGTTGAAGCGGCTCCGCTCATCGAACTCGCGTTGGGGCAGACGGCGCAATACGTCGTCGTTCCCCCTGAGCCCGAGCTCTTCCGCTACATCGAACGCCAAGGTTCGCGCTTCGCCGGACGCGTGGGGTTCATCTGGCTCGATCCGAATCCGAGCAAGCCTATTCCTCTCAATCCCAAACTGGAAAACCATCCTGGAGCGTTGGGGCGCGCCGACCAATTTGTCGAAACAGAGCCTCTTTTCCTTGGTCTTGTGCAAAGATTACTGCATCGCACGTGGATCGTCGAGTCGGTCGCAGTCGCGAAACAACTTTATCGAGAAACGGAAGAGCCGACCAATTTCCTCGCCGCAGACGGTTCCTTACTTTCCGCGGACGGAACCCTTGTCGTCGGCTCCGCGCAGGGAAGCGCCGGATTGATCTCAAGACGCAGCGAACTTGCGTCTCTCGACGGTCAGACGGAGCGTTTAAATCAGGAATTTGAGGAACTCAACTCGACGGTCGCCGGGCTCAAAACTGATTTGGAGACGCAGGAAAACGCGCTCGATCAAGAAAGAACGACGCAACGCGAAACAGCGCAAGCGCTCGAAAAATTGCGACTCGAAGAGACCGCGTCGCAGGAACGCGCCGCTCAGCAAGAGACGCGCCTCGCCACGCTAAACAAGGAACTGACGGAGCTCGACGCAGGTCTTGCGCAAACGCGCGATCAGCTCGCGAAATTAGAAGAAGAACAAAACGCGTTCAATTCGCGTCAAAGCGAATTAGACGCAAATCTTGCGCAGACGCAGAAAGAACTCGACGAACTCTACGCGCGACGCCAGGAAAGCGCGAAAACGACGACGAACCTCAAAATCGAGCTCGCCAAAGCGGAAGAACGGATCGTTTTTCTCGTCGACCGTATCCAACGTCTATCCGACGAGCGCGCCGAACAGAGTCGACTCGAAAAAGAAAACGGTCGACGCGTCCAGGCGCTTGACGCAAGGCTCGTACAGGCGGAGCTTTCCGTGTTGAATAGCGAATCGCAGATAGCGCTTCTTTACGGACAAAAAGAAGCTCTAGCGGCGACGATCCAGAAGACGCGCGCCAAACGAGTTCAACTCGAAAAGTCGCTCGCCGAAACCACCGGTTCAATCGAAACGAATCGCGCCGCGCTCGATAAGAGACGCGAAGCGATCCGTTCCAAAGAGCTGCAGCGCGAACGATACGCTCAGGAGATCAAAACCCTCGCGGATCGTCTGCGCGAAGACTACGGGCTCGAAGTCGAAGAGCTGGAATACCGTTTAGAAGACGATCCAAACGTCGAAAAGGCGCCGAGCCTCGCCGCCGACAATAAAGGAATCGACGCCGACGTCGAACTCGTCGTGCCAATCGTCGCGAAACGCGCGCATGCCCGAAAAAAAGAGATCGAAGAACTTCGCGCCAAGTTGCAGCAACTCGGCCCCGTCAATCTCGAAGCGATCGAATCTCTCGAAACGCTTCGTTCGCGCTACACGACTCTTTACAATCAATACACGGATCTCCTTGCCGCCCGAAAGGGTATTCAGAAGATCATCGAACGCGTGAATTCCGATTGCAAGCGCCTCTTTGAAGAGACGTTCAACGCAGTTCGCGCCAATTTTGGCACGATCTTCCAGAAACTTTTTGGCGGAGGAAAAGCAGATTTAACCCTCGAAAACCCGTCCAATCCCTTGGAAGGAGGCGTTGAAATCGTCGCGCGTCCGCCGGGAAAGGAATTGCGCAGTCTTTCGCTCATGAGCGGCGGCGAAAAATCGTTGACCTGCGTCGCGCTCCTTTTGGCGATTTTCCAAGCTCATTCGAGCCCGATATGCATTTTGGACGAAGTCGACGCGGCGCTCGACGAAGCGAACATCCATCGATTCGCCAACGCAATCCTTGACTTCGTTCCCAAGACGCAGTTTCTGGTCGTTACGCACTCGAAAAAAACGACGTCGACGGCAAAGTCGATCTACGGAGTAACGATGGAAGAATCCGGCGTCTCTAAGATTCTTTCGGTGCATTTTGACGACGTCGGCGACGATGGAGAAATTCTCCTTCAAAAACCGTCAACCTCCCTGAAAATGCACGACGGCATAAGATCAAGCGGCGCTTGAACAGAAGAAATAATTGAAAAGAGGAGATAAATCCTTAAAAACTCTTGACGCCGCGCCTCAAAGTTGTAATATTTTCGCCTAGAAATATCCGGGCGCAGAGTTCAGAAGTGAGCCAATTTCCTTTAGGATTGCAGATCACACGGCTTGAACGTCGCCCTCAGCCAGCCCAAGTCGATTGGGCGGTCACGTTTTATCGCAACGTCGGGAACGTTTCCCAACGCGCGAACTCAGGACGGCGACGACGTCCGCTGTCGTCCTCTCGCCTTGGATCGAGGGCGCGTCTTCTTGAATTTTGGATGTGACAGACGCGCTTTCGCCATAAGACAGAGCTTTCAGCGTCTGGATTTTTAAAGGAGTTTAATCGTGAGATACGATATCTTTTCCGCTGACACACAGAACGAAAACCTTTTCTCAGACGGTTTCCTCGGTTTGAACGCCACCTGCGCGACCCTTACCGTCGTAGACGCCAAGCCTAATCGCGACGAAGAAGACGACGACGATTGGGATGACGACGACGAAGACGACGAAGACGATGAAGACGACTGGGACGACGAAGAAGAAGACGAAGAGTGGGAAGACGACGACGACGAATGGCTCGACGACGACGATGAGGACGACTGGGACGACGACGAAGAAGAAGACGAGGATGACGAAGACGACGACGATTGGTGGTCCGGCGGCGATGACGAGGACGAAGACGAAGACGATAGCGACGAAGACGACGACGATTGGGGCGACGACGACGGAGACGACGAATGATTCCGCCTTATAGGCCTTCTTGTCGCGATTAAGGATCAATAACCAACGTTTCGCTTTGCGGCGAAACGTTTTTCTTTTCTTGGAATTTGCAAAGAACGTTCATTCCTGTACAATACGCGTGGTAAGAACGTCGTCGCGCTTCTCCTGAGGAAAGAATTATGGTCGGAATGAATTCGTTGGAAGGCAAAACCGTTTGCGTCGTCGACGCGTACGGACTACTCTATCAAGTCTTTTACGCCAAAAAGATGGAAATGACGAACACGCGCGGCGAACCGACGGGGGCAACCTTCGGCTTTGCGCGCGACGTCTTATCCATGATGACGTCGCTTCCAATCGATTACCTTTTCTGCGCCTACGATATGCGCGCCAAAACGTTTCGCAGCGATATTTTCCAGGAATACAAGGCGAATCGCTCCGCGACCCCGGACGATCTCCTTCTTCAATTCGACTTTTCCCGTGAATTTCTCAAGGGCGTCGCCGTCCCCGCGCTCGGTCTTGTCGGCTACGAAGCGGACGACGTTATGGCGACTCTTTCTCAACGCGTCAAAGAACTCGGCGGCAAGACGATCATCGTCACCTCCGATAAAGACGCGCGACAACTCCTCGACGACGCCACCTCTATCTATCTTATTCGAAAAAACGCGTACTATACCCCAGAAGATCTCAAGAAAGATTGGGGAGTCGCACCGAGTCAAGTCGTCGATTTTCAAGCGCTCGTCGGCGATTCCGTCGACAACGTTCCCGGCGTGCCGGGAATCGGACCCAAAAGCGCGGGGGAACTCCTGAAGCAGTTTGGCAACCTCGACGCCGTGCTGGAAGCTGCGGGAACCCTCAAAGGGAAGAAATATGAAAATATCGCCGCAAACAAGGAGAGCGCGTTATTGAGTCGAGAACTCGTTAAATTGCGGCGCGACATTCCTATCGAAATTGATTGGAACGCCGGAAAGCTCGACGGAATCGACCCGGAAAGACTCGTGCGACTCTTCCAGTATTGGAACTTCAAAAGTCTCGAAAAACGAATCAATGAACTCGTCGAACGCTTCGGACGCGCGCAAGCCGAACCTTCAGAATGGTTCGACCGAATCGAAAATATGCGCAACGAGCGCATGAGCGTCGCGGAACCGACTCGCGCCCACGCCGCGCGTCAAGACGAATCCTTCGACGTGTCGACGCCCCTCGCGGAACGCTTGCGCCGCTCCCTTTACGGCGCTCAAAGTTTCGCGCCCTCCGCTATACAAAAAGAAGAGACGCTTCCAGAGAATAAACGCGATTCCGCGTTAATTCAAACGCAATATTCCAGACTTAAAGACCTCCCCCTCCCGACTCCGGCGCCGCGCGACTCTTGGCGCGGAGAAGTCGTCGACACGGAGGAAAAACTCGACGCCCTTGTCAACGCTCTCGCCTCCGTTCCCCTACTAAGCCTCGCCGCCATCACGTTAGAAGAACCCGACCTAGGGCGCGTTCGCGCGCGCACGGCGACACTCGCCGGACTCGCGCTTGCGGCGGCGCCCGAAAAAGCGTTTTATCTTCCGTTGCGCGCGCCGTTAGGCTACGCGACGGTCGATTTCAACGCCGCGCTCGAAAAGCTTCGGCCTATCTTTGAAAACGCCCAAATTCTCAAACTGGGATTCGAACTGAAATACGACGCGCTCGCGCTCCTAACAAGCGGAATTAAACTGCGCGGAATCGCTTTTGACGCGGCGCTCGCCGACTATCTCGCGCTCGCGGGAGAAACGCGGCGCACGCTCGACGATCTCGCGTCGACCTATCTCGACGCGCGTTTGTACGATCTTCGCGACGCGCTCGGCGCAGGAAGAAAACGCGTGACGCTCGACGCCGTCGCGCCCGAAACCGTCGCCATGTACGCCGCCGACAAAGTCCTCGCGTCCCTCAACGCCGCGCCGATTTTGCGCGACAGACTCCTTGAAACGCCCGCGCTTGAAAAGCTCGCCCTCGATCTCGAAACACCCCTTGTCGAAGCTCTCGTCGAGATGGAATACAACGGCGTCGCAATCGATCCGGAGGTCTTCCGCCAAACGGCGAAAGTCTCAAAAGAACGGCAAGAAGTCCTTGAAACGGAAATTCGAGAAATCGTCCGTCAAGCGGATCCCGATCCCCATTTTGCGCAGGAGATCAACCTCAACTCCCCCAAACAACTTCAACGTCTCCTCTTTGACGATCTCAAACTGCCCGTGATAAAAAAGACCAAGACGGGCCCAAGCGTCGACGCGGAAGTTCTCGAGGAATTATCCCTCGTTCACGAAGTTCCTGAAAAGATCGTCGAGCTTCGCAAACTCGTGAAATTATGCGGAACCTATTTGGAGCCCCTTCCCCGACAAACGACGCCGGGAACGAATCGCGTAAGCGCGACTTTTAACCAGGCGTCAACGGCGACGGGGCGTCTCAGTTCGAGCGACCCTAACCTTCAAAATATCCCCGCGCGTTCGCAAATCGGAAAAGAAATTCGCTCCGGCTTCATTCCCGACGCGACCCAAGGATTTGACGCGCTCTTATCGTGCGACTACAGCCAAATAGAACTCCGTATCTTGGCGCATTTTTCCAACGACGCGGCGCTCTTGCGCGCTTTCCAGGAGAATAGAGACGTTCACGCGAGCGTCGCCGCGCAAATCTTCGGAGTCGCGGAAGAGGACGTTGACGCAGATATGCGCCGGAAAGCGAAAGCGGTTAATTTCGGGCTCGTCTACGGACAGACGCCCTTCGGTCTCTCCAAGTCGATCGGCGTGTCGCGCGAAGCGGCGGCGGACTATATCGACAAGTTTTTCGAAACGTATCCGAGCGTTCTCGTCTTCTTCGACCGTGTTTTGGAAGACTGCGCAAAGCGCGGTTACGTGGAGACGCTTCTGGGGCGCCGTCGAGCGCTTGAAGGAGTCCGCGGCGCGCGCGGAAGAAAAACGCTGAATTTTCCCGAACGCGCGGCTATCAACGCCGTCGTTCAAGGTTCCGCCGCCGACGTGATGAAATTAGCGATGCTCTCCGTGTGGAGACGTTTAAGACGCGAAGGATGGATCGTCTCCCACTGGGCGCCGGACGATCATACGCCGACGCCGCTAGCTAACGTCTCCGACGCGACGTCCTCTACGACGCCCCTCTTCAACCCGGCGGAATATCTACCTCTAGAAGCGGCGGCAAGTCGCCAAGATCAACGCGAAGAAACGTCGACGCCGCGAGGACAAGAACGCGCTCGACTTCTTCTCCAAATCCATGACGAATTACTCTTTGAGACGCGACGCGAAGACGCCGACGAACTCGCGAAAATCGTCGTCGAAGAAATGAAGCTCAATAATCCGCTTAACGCGCCCCTTCAAATCGACGCGGAAATCGGAGCCAATTGGGGCGAATTATAAAGCGCGACGTCTCGATTTCGCGCAACACCTTGAAAGGACACTCTATGAAGAAATCCCTTTTACTTGCTATCGCGTTCACGCTAGGAATCCTGTGCGTTTCTAGCGTGAACGCCGAGGTGACGCTGTGGCCCGTTCCAGAAGGAGAAACGCCCAGCGCGCTCTGGAAAGTTCAAGTCAACGGAAGCGACGCGACGCCGTTAAGCGCGCGCACCGCGGATCCGCCTTTTGAAAAATATAACTACGGCGGAGAATACGCCTTCCTCTCGCTCGACGCCGACGAACGCGTCGAACTTAAGATTACGCCTAACGTCGGAAAAGAAATCGACGCGCTAACCGTTCGTCCCCTCTCCCTCGGGATTAAGCCGACAAAAAACGAAGACGGCTCATTCTCCGTCGACGTCGATAAACCGTGCCAATTCTCCGTCGAGTACAACGGTCGAGAACATCCTCTTCTCGTCTTCGTCAATCCTCCGGAAAAAGACGTTCCTAACGCCGACGATCCCAACGTCGTCTATTACGGGCCCGGCGTCCACGAACCCGAAGGCGGAAAAGTCGAGTTGACGGACAACCAAACGCTCTACCTCGCGCCCGGCGCCGTCGTCAAGTGCCAGATTTACGCGCACGGTAAAAATATCGCGATACGCGGTCGCGGAGTCGTCGATTCCTCAAAGTGGCCGTGGCCGACTGGGCCGTGCCCCCACGTCCTTTCGATCAACAGTTCGCAAAACGTTCATATCGAAGGGATTATTATCCGCGGCGCGTCGCACTGGACCGTCGTCCCCGTAAACTGCGACGACGTTCTCATCGAGAATATCAAGCTCTGCGGCGGACGTGTGCAAAACGACGACGGAATCAACCCCTGTAATTCGCGTCGCGTCACTGTGCGCAATACCTTCATCCGAACCGACGACGACTGCATGGCGCTCAAAGGGCTCGACGTAAACAACGGAAATTGCGAAGACGTCACCGTCGAAAATTGCGTCTTCTGGTGCGATCGCGCGCGTATCGTCCTCATGGGACATGAAAGCCGCGCCCCGTACATGCGCAACGTAATCTTCCGCAATATCGACGTCATCCACGCGCAAACGCGCAACTTCCTTTTCGAACCCGGCGAGAGAATGATTATGGAAAACGTCCTTGTCGAGAACGTCAACTTCGAGATGGGCGTCGAAAACGCTCTCACTCCCGAAGAGCTCGAAAAGATGAAGAACATCGACATTTCTCAGTTGAAGTTCAACGTCGACGTCGCCAACCGTGACAACTGGCTCTTTGTGGGACGTCCCGTCGTCAACCAATACATGCACACGCAAGAACCGGGGCATATTAAGAACGTCGTCATTCGCAACATCAACGTTACGGGCGATATCTCTTACGCGGGTATTCTCTTCAACGGCGCGGACGAGACGCACCGCACCGACGGCGTCACCCTCGAAAATATCACTGTTTTCGGAAAGAAACTCGACGCGAATTCTCCGCTGATCCACATCGGCGACCATACGGACAACGTCGAAATCAAATAATCCGCGACGTCTGATTCCAAAGAAAAAGGCGCGACTTCTTGATTCGAAGTCGCGCCTCTTTTTATGCCGACACGCTTTTTATTCGCCGCGATTCACGCCGATTTTCAAGATTCTCAGCGCGACGGGCTCCCCTTCTTCATTCTCGCACAAACGAGCCGTTACGCGATGTTCGCCGGTTGCGAGCCCGTCCGCCAATACGACAAGACGCGGATAATGAAGGCCTCCGCTATACGGATGAACCACGTTCATGCACGTCGGAGCGCCGCCGTCGACGCTCACGTCAATTTTCCACGAGTCGGGCCCCGCCAAAACATAGAGCCCGGCGGCGTTGCCGTGAAAGGTCAGCGAAAAAGTCGCGCCCGGTTCGTTAGCGCAGAGGAGTTCTTGACCGGCAAAGCGTTCGCGAAGCGCGCCTGGAATCTTCGACCAATCGGGGATCTCGCGCGTAAAACCTTCCGTCTGCGCCGCGTCAAAATCTACCCACCCCGCTGTTCCGTAGGAATAAGGATCAAGAGGTTCGACCTCGCTCGAACGGATTGCGCACAAAGAGCACGTCGCGGGAACCCGCCATACGTAGTCGAGGAGTTTCTCGATCATGTCGGCGACCATCCGATTGCCGCGCGGAGCCGGGTGTACGTCCCCATAAATCTCCCACGTCGTATTACCAGCGTCGATCTCTTCTTGAAGTTCCTTCGCCACGTTGACGGTCGAAATACCGTAATGTTCCGCGACCGCCGTATGCGCCTGAATACTCGTTGGGATTTCGCCCGCGCGATATTTTTCCATCAAAGGGATATTCGCGAAGAAGGTCATAACGATCGCCGCGTCCGGATTCGCCGCTTTGATCCGACGAATTACGCCTTCCATCCCTCTAATCGACTGTTCAAGGTTGAAGAAACCGTCCTGATTGTCGTTGACGGCGTATTCGACGAAGAAGAGATCCGGGCCCTTTCCTCCTTCGCAGCGCTGGATCACGTCTTCGTCGACGCGAAACGCGCCCAAATTGGAACAGGTCGACGAAACGCCCGCGTCGATGAAATTGAAGTGAGTCTGAGGATATTTCTTTTTCAGATATTCGCAAACCATCGGACGGTAACCGTCCATCTCCGTAATCGATCCGCCTAAAAACGCGACGTTTCCTTTGCCCGTACGGAACTTCTTATCCGCGACGGTGAAGTAATACGGCTGACGGCGAATGATATTCTTGGCGACTTCTCCAGCGGAGGCGTCCGCGCCCTTTAATATCGAACCGGTAGCCATTAAGAGAGCGCCAGCCGAGAGAGCTCCTATAAACGTGCGACGTTGCATCGAATCCTATCTCCTTCACAAATATGTCAATTGGCGTTTCGACTATCTCATCCTTCGACGCACGGGACGCTGTTGAGGCGGGTACTCGCGATTTTCTCGAGAAGCTCGTTCTTCGTATTCGTCGTCCTCATGAACATAATATTGAGGAGGATAATCGCTCGGCTCGACGCGTCCCCTAACGCGGCGTTCTCTTTCCTCTGGAAAGTAGTCGCGATCGTCTAAGTATTCCTCTTGCGGAAAGACGATCGAGAAGACTCCCACCGCGACGGTTGAGATCGCTGTCGCGGCAATTGAAGAGAAGAAGGCGTACGGACCGAGCATATCGAGCTGTTTATCGAGATCAAAAAGGAACTGCGAAACGAACGCGCTCATGAGTCCAACGGAGCCTAGAACAAAAGACGACCAGGTCGATTGACGAAACTTTGTCTTTCGAAACGGAGACGTCCCGATTGTTCCAACAATGAACGAATACCCTGTCCAGAAAACGATTTGCACTAACCAAAACCGCACAGAGGGAGCCCCGAACCACTGCGCGTTCATCAATTCTTCCATCCAACTCTCCGTAACAATCAACCGAGTCTGTCGCAACGCTTCTCCCTAGTATAGCGGGAAAAGAACGTTATTTAAAGAGTTTGATAGGAAAAAAGAAAAAAACTCCGCCGTTCGCTAATTTTTACGAACGACAGAGTTCCTAAATATCGTCAAAAGCCAAAACCTAAAAGCTTTTCCCTGAGTCAGACGTTTGGACTCGTTTTTCAACGTTTCCCAACGATTAGACCAGCGCGTCAATATCAATACTGACCATTAGCAGCCGCGGCGCGTTCCGCATTAATCGCATTCATGCGATCAACTTCCTGCTGATACTGGAATTCTGTTCCAGACGGATGATATTGAATATCATCGTCCAGATAATAGGGGCTCGGCAACGTCTGGCCATTGCGCGTGACCTGACAACCGACAAGCGGCGCGATCATTAGCGCTGAAAGAGCGAGAACGCCGAAAAAAACGCGTCCTTTGCATTCGATCGATTTCATTTCTAATCCTTTACGTCATGACTCCGAGACGTCGACAAGTCAAGACCGCAACGTCGGAACGTCTTTGTCACGCATATCTTACGATATCGGACTTCGTTCGACGACGTCTAGACCTTTCCTATCGAAAAGCCAAGAGGCTCGTCTCCTTTATTTTAGGTTACATACGGTAGTCGTCATCCTTAACGCCAGCCGAACGATCCATACTTGCGTATGAATCTTTGATATCCTGCGTTCTTTATCGGACTACGATTTCTCTCCTCTTCACTAAAACTCAAAAGAAATAGATTCTTTCTATCTCACAATCATGACTTATCGGAATTTCTATACTCTTGAAATCAAATACCGCTATAATGCTACTATCAGGACGCTTCTTCTTCTATTGCTGTAATTCTTTTCATCACGGGTGTCTCCTCGGCGGAGCAATTGGCGACGCGCTTGGATATACTGTTGAATTCTTTTCTTACAAGACAATAATACAAAAGTACGGTTCGAACGGTATTACAGACTTCGAACTCTCTCATGGGCAAGCTCTGATCTCCGACGACACGCAGATGACGTTGGCTACTGCCTTCGGGCTCCTAGCGACCAAGGTCAGACGCTGTAAGGACGCGAAGAAAAAAGATTATATCGAAGAAATAGGGCGCGCCTATCGCATATGGTATCTTGGCCAAATAGAAGAACTGGAGGGAAATCATTGGTTATTCGGCGTCCCCGGAATGACGGATCGTCGAGCGCCCGGAAACACGTGTCTCAATTCGCTTTCTAGAACGCAACTCGGCTCCCTCGACGCGCCGATCAACGATAGCTGCGGGTGCGGCGGGGTCATGCGCGTGGCGCCTATAGGACTCCTTTTTCCGGAAGACGCAAGCGACTTCGCGACAATTCTTGGCGCGGAATCCGCAGCGCTCACGCACTCGCACGAACTTGGCTATCTTCCCTCGGCGGCGCAAGCCTATATTGTTCATAATCTCGCGAATCGTCCGGGCTTATCCGTCTCAGAAGCGACCCGCGAATCAATCGACGCGATCGCGCGTCTCTTCTCTCCCTCGCCGAAACGCGACGCGTTCTTCAACCTCCTCGACAAAGCCGTAGACCTTGCGCGTCAGGCGCAATCAGAGGACGTCGACGCGATCAATCAACTCGGAGAAGGATGGGTCGGCGACGAAGCGCTTGCTATCGCGCTTTACGCCTCGATTCGTCATGAAAACGACTTTGAACGCGCGATCGTCGCCGCCGTCAATCACTCGGGGGACAGCGACTCGACAGGCGCTATCGCGGGAAATATTCTCGGCGCGAAATTAGGCGCGAGCTCGATTCCGACAAAATATATCCAGAACCTGGAATGTCGAGAGCTGATCGATCTTGTCGCGGAAGATTTATTTATCGCGTCGACCGTCTCCGACTTTCCAATGTCGCGTCCCGACGTCGCGACGCGATACGAATCCTTGTAATTCTCGCGTCAACTCCAGACGAACGCTCCGAACCCAAGTGAAAAAGGACGCGTCCTAATTCTGGAACGCGTCCTTTTCTACGGTCGTCGCTTAATTCTAAACGTCACGGCGCGACGTTAATCTCGACAACGTCTCCGTCGCTCACGACGTAATCTCCCTTCACGACCGTGCCGTCGTGAACGTTCGCGCCCCAAACGCGCGCAAACTTGAAACGCGCCGCGTAATCTTTATGGATCTGATCGCACAGATCGAAGACGTTGCAACCCACGCGCAGCGTGAAGGGCTTGTCCATGTCCGCCTGTTTTTGCGTCGGAGACTTCGTATAAACGCGCACGACGTTCATCGCTTCGTAAATCGCGTTGCGCAACTCTTCCGTCCCCGTCCCTTCCGTCGCGGAAATCGGGAATTCGCGGAAGGGAGTCTTGCAGAATTCGTGGAAAAGCTCCATGCAATCGTTGAAATCGGGGGAATCGCAATGCGTGGGAACAAGATAGGTTTTCGTGTAGGAAAGCCCGACGTCGTCCTCGTCGAGTCCTGATTCCGCTGCCAAACGCGTTTTCGTATTCTGTAAACGATCCAAAACGTCCTGACACTCCTGGATTCCGTTATCGGAGGTCGGATCGACGAGAAGAAGAACCAGCTCCGCGCCGCGAATGTATCCGTAGAGGTACGATTCAAAGAAATCGGGGGTTATCGGCGGCGTGTCGACAAGCTGAACGTAAACGTCTTGCCACTGCATCATACCCGGAGTCGCCGTCTGCGTCGTAAAGGGATACGGCGCGACTTCAGGCTTCGCCTTCGTAAAGAAGGTCAAAAGCTGACTTTTACCGGCGTTCGGTCCGCCGATAATAACGCATGTGCCCGCGCCTTGACGCGGAATCTTGACCGATTTTCCAACCTTCTTACTCGAACCCTTCGACGCTTCGATCTCCTTTTTAACTTCGGAGATCTTCGTCTTGAGCATAACTTGCATCTTCTCGCTCGCTTTATGCTTCGGGATTTCCGCAAACATCACCTGAAGCCAGCGCAACTCTTCTTCCGGAGTCTGCGCGCGTCGATACTCTTCTTCTGCTCGTAAATATTGGGGGGTAAGATTTGCTGCCATTCGGTAATAACTCTTTCTAAAAAGGCGTCGTAACTTAACTTCAATGTTAAATTACCGCGTCATTTCACTTCGTCAAGCCTAATCCAAGTTTCATTCTTCGCGGAAAGGCGTATCGCTTCGAGGGTTCGGTCGACGTCGTACGCGTCGCGGAAGGACGCTATCGGCGCGACGGGATCGATCTTTGCGATCGCGCGCATATTCTCGTAACAGCCCGCGGAAAGAAGATCGCGATACCCGACGTCGGGATTATCTAGCGTGTCCTGATATGCGAAGCCGTTCTTGCTGCAAAGGACGCGCTTCCATCCGCGCTGCGGATCGTCGGAATCGTAGATTTCAAGATAATCGAGATCGTCGTAGCACCAACGAATCGCTCCGTGTTCGAACCAAAATTCATAGCCTTGCGTATTCTCGGTTCCCTGAGCGTAGCGCGTGCATGACAACGTGCCTACCGCTCCGTCGGGAAGATAATACATCACGCGCGTCGCGTCGTCGACCTCGACTTTGCGCAGTTCCTGTTTCTTCTCGATCGTGCCGTCTTCCTTCGTGTAGTCGACGGTAAAGACGCGTTCGTTCACGTGCGTAAACTGCATCGAGCAAAGACGCACGGGACGTTTCCCCGTCACGAAATAGAGCATATCGATCGCATGGGAGCCTAAGTCGCCCGCCGTGCCCCCGCCAGCCTTGGAATCGAAACGCCAACCGCCCCAGTTGCCGCCGACTCCCCAATGCTGATTGTAATAGCTTCGCGCTTCAAGAAGACGCCCAAAACGGTTTTGTTGCACAAGTTGGCGCGCGAAGACGTTCGCGGGGACGCGGCGATAAGTATAGTGCACGGAATTTAAGAGGTCGGGACGCGCCTCGGCGGCCTCCGTCATTTCCCGCGCTTCATTCAAGGAAATCGCAAGAGGTTTTTCACAAAAGACATGCTTACCCGCGTCGAGAGCCATCATCGTCGCGGCGTAGTGCATCGCGTTAGGAAGACAAATATCGACGTATTCCGTATCGTCGGCATAGAGAACGGAGCGCATATTCGTATTCGCGCGCCATCCTAACGAATTCGCCGCGTCGACTTCATTGGGCAGGACGAACGCTTGGCTGAGAACCGGCTTAATGGGACAATCAGGATACAAGCGCGTCAAATTATCGTAAGCGACGGAACGCGCGCGCCCCATCATTCCCAACCCCAAAATAGAAACAGCCAATTCTTTCATAACGTTGCCACCCATCAGTCTAATCGTGTATTCTATAAAGAACGGTCGACGCCCGCTCGCGTCGACCGTCATATTTTGGCGCGATCATTCGATCGCGCGCGTCGATCAATCAGCGTAGATC
>SFIW01000045.1 GCA_004556055.1 Planctomycetaceae bacterium | reverse complement strand
GGAGCGCGGTCGACCGGTTCTTCAAAATCTTCGGCTTCACGACGGTTACGGCGAGGAGCGCGGTCGACCGGTTCTTCAAAATCTTCGGCTTCACGACGGCTGCGGCGAGGAGCGCGGTCGACCGGTTCTTCAAAATCTTCGGCTTCACGACGGCTGCGGCGAGGAGCGCGATCCTCCGGTTCTTCGACGCGTCGTTCACGACGAGCGCGCGGAACGCGTTCTTCACGCTTTTCTGTCGACTCGACTTCCTCTTTCGCGACGCAACAGCGCGCGCAGCTCGTCTCGCATGATTCGGCGCGTTCCTCTTTCTTCGCCTTTTTCGGGGTGAAGACGAGATCTTCGCAATCGCCGCAATCAAAGAACGCGGCGAGGTTGTCGGCGTCGTTGAAATCAAGATCGTCTAAGGTCAGCGGCTTCGCGGGTTCGGGCTCCGCCTCGACGACGGACTCTTCGGCGACGGATTGCGCTTCGGGTTCGGTCTCTTGCGCGACGACGCGCGGTTCGGGAGCCTTCTTCTCCTCTTTAACGGGCTTCTTCTCCTGACGCGGACGGCCCCACGAAATCTCTAGAGATTCAGAGTCGCCCCAGAAATCGTCGAAGGAGTCCCCCTCCTCTTTCTTCTCTTCGTCGACGTTCTCTTCCGCCGCACATTCTTCGACGACGTCGGAGGCGCCCTCCGCGCTCGGCGCTTCGGAGAGCGCTTGAGCAAAGGCGTCCTCTTCTTGCGCGCCCGACTCGAACTCAATGCCGACGGAGTCTTGTTTCGCGCGAGCGAGGAGTTCGTCTAAGAGGTCGTCGGTATTATCGATCTCCTCTTCCATGTCAATTGGAAAGGTATCTTCTTCCGCAGGCTCGTCGGAACGCGTGGATCGCCCCCAGGAGACTTCCAAAGAATCTTCGAAGTCCCAGTCCATAAGATCGGAATCGTTCGATTCTTCATTCGGCGCGGAGTCAAGCGGCGCGGAGTCGCAAACGTTCAGTTCGGTCTCGGGCGCGGAGTCAAGCGGCGCGGAGTCGCATGCGTCCGGTTCGGTCTCGGGCGCGGAGTCGAGCGGCGCGGATTCGCATACGTCCGGTTCGGTCTCGGGCGCGGAGTCAAGCGGCGCGGATTCGCAAACATTCGGTTCGGCCTCGGCTTTGCGCGCGACGGATTCGGCGCACTTCGCGGAAGACTTCTTTGCGCGTTTCACTTGAGGCGCGGCGACGATCTGGAGCGCAAGGTTTTCGAACGTCTGATTCTCCTCGCGCTCTTCTTCAACGGTCGCGGGCTTGGGTCGGCGACGACGCTTCGGCGCGGCCTTCGCGATTTCCATCTTTTCCGTTTCAGCATTCACCGCCAATTTCGCCATTTCGCCAATGTCGAGAGCGGAAAGACGATCGGTCGCGTCCATGAACTGAGGCGCGTTCAACCCGGAGACGACCGCAAGGCGTTTAAGGGAATTACCGACTTCGCGATCACGCGCTTGAGCGGCTTTGGATTTCACGTTTTTCGCGTTGGATTTTTTCGCCTTTTTTTCGGAAGACGCGTTTGCGGATTTTTCTTTGTTAGGGGAATTAACGAGGTCGACAGACTTGGCGACGTCGTCATTTTCGCAACTTACTTTCTCTTGTGTCATGTCGGACGTGTCTATTTCTAATAAATGATTCAGCGCGGACGCCGGTTCTATCGGGGAACAAAGTCCATGTTGAAGAACCGCGCGAGGGGAAGCCAGGGGGGAGCCGGGCGTCGCCCATAATATTCAGAACGTCGCGCGCGGACGAATAACAGAGTCGTCGGTAGCGCGCCGCGTTAGAGAGCGATCACACAATCGACTCTCGTCTTGGATTCTTGTTATATTCCTGTAAGTGTTGGGTGCGCATTCCTTTACGACGTTAAGCAGGGAAATACGCGCATTTTAGTCCTTTCATTATATGCGCAAAGGGATATGCGTCAAGCGACGCGCTAGTCGATGAACTCATGCACGTCGTCGTCAGATTCGTCGTTCAATTCCGGTTTGACGTACTGAGAAATGTTTTCGAGAGCCTCGGTGGTCGTGCCGTCGAGTTTTTTTTGACGTTGGAAGATTTTCACGGCGACGTTCTCTTCTCCGGCGAGACGCGTTTCTTCGCTTCGTTCGGAATTGGCGGCGTCTTTCTGAGGATCGGACGCGGCGGCGCGTTTAAAATCAACCCCGAACCGCCATAGCGCGGGGGCGACGACGAGGGCGAGCGCTCCGACAAAGGCGACGGAGGACCATCCGAAGAAGAAGAAGAAGACCGCCCATAGGAAGACGAGCGCGACGTGCGCCATCCCTCTCAATCCTTTTTTCGCGCGGGCGCGCGCGTCGAGAAGCTGGATGAGCGCGGCGGTCGCCATGAGGAGGAAGACGGCGGCGGCGTAGGTGGACGCGAGGAAGTCGAAGGGTCTCGGTCGCGAGGTTATTTTGAGGGAGAGCGGTTCGACGTCGTCTGCTCCCACGAGCGCGCGCGCATAGGCGCCCGCGTGGAGCGTCCACAAACTAATTGGAGACGAGATCGGAAATTGATCCTTTTCGCCAACGCGCCCCAAAGAAGTGAAGACGCGTTCGTAAGCGGCGGCGACGTCGTTCAGGCGCGTCGCGTTCCAGTTCGGAGACGGAAAGGAGGAGTCGATCCGATCGCGCGGCACGTCTTCTCCGTCGTTAATCACGATGAGGGCGTCGAGAACGGAATCGTCGAGGGGCGCGGCGGCGACGTTCTGGGGATTCTGCGCGAAGGGAGAGGAGACCCCGACGTTTTCGCGCCACGCTTCCAACCACCTTGCGCGGAGTCGTTCGAGGTCGTCGTTTCCTTCCCCCAGAAGCGCGACGTCGTTCTCGTACGCGGCCAAAAGCGCCGCAGATTCCTCAATACCCAAACGTCCGATCGCGCTCGCGGATTCCCCGACGAGGACGGGACGCGCGTCCTTCTCAAAGGTCTTGCGCTCCTCCGACGCGGCGTTTCCGACGAGAACGGTCTGCTCGACTCGCCAACGCGCGTCGCCGTATTCGGAATCATAATCTTCGAAGGCGCAGATCCAGTAGGAGCGTATCGTCTCGGAATCTTCGATTCGCAAGAAGTTGACGTCGAAGGTTTCGCCGACGCGGCGGAGGGTTCTAAAGAGGGTCGCTTTCGTCGCCTTAACTCCCTTAGCGCGGAAAGTAATTTCGAGCCGCTTCACGTAGCGCGTTTGATCGAGCTCGACGATCCAACGCGTCTCTTGATTGAGATCGTCGTTCGCCGCTCCTTGCGATTCGTCGGAGTCGACCGTCAGCTCTTCCGCAGGATACTCGACCGGATCGGAAGCGCGTTCGACAAGTCGTCGCACGCCGTTGACCTTCGCTTCAAGGATCCGGCACCCCGGCGGCGCGACGACGACGCAACGATTCGCCTCGCCCGACTTAAGTATGAAGACGGCGCTGCCGAAGATATCGCGGCGTTCGTTCACGTAAAAGGAGTGTTTCGCCAATTCGATCTTCATCCGATCGGGAAAGGTAGAGAGTCTCGCGGAGGCGTTTTCTTCGCAGAGGAAGCGTTCGAAATAGACGCTGCCAACACGCGCGGCTTGCTCCACGACCGCAGGCAACGCAGTATAGACGGCTACGTCCTCCATCTCCGCGCTCGAACGTCCCGATAACCCGTTGACCGCCAACGCGCGCACGCCCGGACTCATCGCGCCGACCAACTCGCCGCGTTCGCGCTCCTTGGTCAAGCGCGGATCGTTCTCCTTGCGCATATTGCGGATCGTCCATTCGATCGGCGTTTTACCGTGCAAAGTCGCCAAGAAGGCGTAACGGCTCACCTCGGAGAAATCTTCGTAAAGATCGGAGGTCGCGAGCTTGAACTTAGGCGCGGCGACCGAGCCTGGATCGCCCTTATACGTCGCCGTAAAAAGGAGCTCGACGTTCTTCTCGCCCCGCGGAAGGATATTCTTCGCCTCAAAGACGAGGAGTTTTGTCCCCGCCTCGTTCGTCGTTTCAGAAACGTTGAAGAGAGAGTTCGTCGGAAGAGGATCGAGTTCGAAGAAGTCGTCGGCGACAACGTAGAGTCGGTCGACGCGACCGCTCTTCTCCTTGAAACGGAGTTCGTACGCCGCTTTCCAGAGATCGCCGCTCTCGCGATCCGAGGACGAGGGATTCGCGCTAGGATAGAGAAAGACGCGTTCTTCGCCGATAAGGGAGGGCGCGTTCACGCGAGGAATGAGGAGCGGTTCGACGGGCTCCTTCAAGGGCGGTTCCGGCTGAGTCGGCGCCTCGGGCTTTACCTCCTGGAGTATTAATTCGGGCGTCGGAACGTCGTCCTGCGCGTTCTCTTGCGACTCGGCGAGAGGGTTCGCGCGTTCTTCTTCGACGTCGGCGAGCGCCGCGCCCCCCTCGTCGATCTGATAGACGAAGACGCGTCGCGCGTCGGAGGGTTCGTCCCCGAGTTCAGCGAAGCTCGACAGAGGAAGCGCCGTCCAGTCGGTCGGACGCGTCGTCCAGTCGAAGCAGACGTTTGGGGCGCAATACAGGCGGAGATAGCGTTTCGACGCGATCGCGTTCTTGACGCGCAGCACGGGAAGTTTCGTTTCCAAATCGACGGCGATTCGCGTCTTCGCGACGATCTTGAGCGTCGCTTTTCCGCGCAGTCCTGAGTCGAAAATCAGAGAGAGCCCGTCCTCGGAGACGAGGGGGTCGGGGGCGTCAAGGGGCGCGCCGAGTTCGTCGACGAGGGAGATTTCTTCGATCTCCAAAAGTTCAGGCGCGTCGAGCTCCATGAAGAAGACGTCGGAGGACGCGTCGATATTGGCGACGAGGGACGTGAGCGCGCGGGAAGGATAAAGGACGACGGTGGCGACCTGGTCGACGTAAGGAGCGGAGACGCGCGGCGACGCGGAGATGGAAGAAGCGTCAAGAGGAGTCGCTCCGAGGTCGTACGCGGCGACGATCTTCGAGTCGACGCTTCCCCACGTCGAGAGGAAGGGAGCGATCAGCTCCGTCGACGCGTTCGGCGTCGCGCATACCACGTCCGCATCCGGAGCTACCGCGAGCCAGTTCTTCACAACTCGCGCGTCCTTCGCGGCGATTCGCGGCAACGGGATCGTCCCAACCCCCGAGAAGTTTCGCGCGACGAAATCCAAATTCAGAATGAAGGCTCCCGCGACCGGTTCCTTAAAGGCGACGCGCATCGCGGCGTTGCGCGCGGTCGGCGCCTCGACGCTCTCGATCTCCGCAGAATCGCAGCGGCAGAACCCCGAATAGGAGAAGGCGGGATCGCAGAGGATTTCGACCGCGTCGATCTTGCCGCCGATCGCTTGGCATCGCAATTCGGCGCGCAGGTCGGTTTGCGCCGCGCGCGGACGCATGAGCATGTATTGTTCGACGTCGAGCTCCGCTTTTTCGGACGTTTTCCCAGAGTCGAGTTTCACGAGGGAGAGGGAGTCGACGGGACCGAGTTCGGCGGAGAAGCGCCGCGCGGTGCGGGTAACTCTACCCAGCGCGGTCGGAGAATCGAGCGCGGGGGCGTCGGCGGAGACGTCGAGTTCGAGTCGCGCGGAGGGTACGGGAAGGATCGGGATCGCGAGTTTCGAGGTCGTCTCGAAGAATTGAGGAGGCGCTAGAGAGAGTTCGAGGATGTGAGCCCCTGGGGTCGCTTGGAGTTCGAAGAAGATTTCTTTTCCGTCTTCGCCGTATGACGCGGGAATCGTCTGCTTGTCGAATCGGGCTCCCCCTTCCGAGGCGAGTTGAACCGCCGGGAGGGCGATTGTGGCGACGGGCTCGTCGACGACCAGAAGATAAGTCGCTTTGAGGCTGAAGAGGGTCGTCGTGCCGCTAAAGCTATTGTAATTGACGACGCCTTCGTATAGCGCGTCGACGACGCGCCATGAACGTTCGCGCGGTCGTTGGCGTAAATCGGCGCGGATTTTGTCGTAGAAAACGGAATCGACCCAATAGTATTCGCCGGTTGGACGATTCTTTTCGTCAGTGGGGACGAAGACGCGATACGGTTCGCGATATTCTTCGTTCAGCGCTTCGGCGCGGAGCGAGTTCGCGACGACGCCGACGAGGACGAAAGTCATGAGTATCGCGGCTAGAAGGGTCGCCATGACGCGTCCTTCCCTTCCCTTCGCGGGGGGATTCCCTTCCGTACCGTAACGCACGTAATTCAACTCTTCTTGGGTCATATTCTTCAAGTCGACAAAACCGTCTTCAGAAACGCTCGGTTCAATCGCGACAGGCGCGGGCGCGTGGATATTTTTGTCGCTGCGGCGGAAGAGCGCGCGGAGGGAACGTTTCTTTTTCTTCATATCTTTCTTGGCGTCGGCGAGGGAGTTCACGGCGGCGTCGTTCATCTTCTTTCGCGCGGGAGCCGAGGCGAAGACGCGAGCAAAGTTGAGGAGGAAGAGTCCAGCGGCTCCCAAAAACGCGCCGGTCGCGAGCGCTTCCATCTCGTATCGCGCCGCGAAGAGCGCCGCCAGAGAGACGCCCATCGATCCGACAAGGAACCGCGGGGTAGCGAAAGAACGTTTCCAGACGAGAAGGACGTAGGCGACAAGCCCGAAGAATGAGCACGCGACCAAGAGGTAACGATTCACGATATACACCCCTTCTCCGATTCTGCCAAGGGGAGTCGAGACAAGGGTCCATCCCTGAACGAACGGCTCTTGTCGATCGGCGGACTTCAACGCCCACGGACTGACCTGAGCGCGTTGAGATTTCCATTCGACGGGACGGACGTATCGAGGGTTCGCGGGGTCAGTGATCTCAAAGCGCAATCTTCTGGCGTCCGCAGCAGCGACGACGCGACATATTGAGGAGCCGTTGACATTCTCAAACGCGGCGCCGAATTGGCGAATCAACGCTTCGCGGGTCGTGACGAGGGCAAGGTCTGGAGCGACGAAGAGGAGTACGAGCGCGGACTCTTCCAAGAGTTTGTTGGCGCGTTCGATCGGTTCAGTCGCGTCGACGGTCGGCAAAAGGGTGGCGGGAGAGACGCCGACGCACGCGAGGGCGTATCGGTCGACGAGGAGAGAGGTTTCGACGCGCGAGAGTTTAATCCTTCCGAAAGGGGAATCGAGACCGTCTTGAGGGGTCTCCCGCGTTTTCTTTTCGTCGGAGTCAAAGGCGAGGTTGGGTCTTTCGGCGGCAGGGGGGGCGAAGAGAGAAGCGACGAGAGAGGGGGAACCGACGACGTCGCCCCATGTCGCGGGGGCGAGCGCGGCGCCGCTAAAGGAACGGGTCGCGTTTTTTTCGGTTTGAGCGTTTCCCGAGGAGTTCTCAGCGGGTGAAGCCTGAGGGGATTCAGGCTCGGCGTTTTCAAAGCGCCGCGCTTCGCCGATCGCGAATCGTATGGCGAAATCGTTTCCTAAGCGAGAAGCGAATCGGTCGGCGATCGCTTCAATCTCCTCTTTGTCGCGGAAGGAGAAGAGGGCGGAATTGACGAGGTTTTTAGCGCGGAGAATTAAGCCAGGTCGCGCGTTCGCGTTCGCGTAATAACGCTTCCGCGCCTGATATTGAGGCGGAAACCAGGCGTTCCAAACGCCGGAGAGGACGGGAACGTCGCATTCGACGCCGATCGGTCGAACGAGCTGACCGGAGCCGAGCGGTTCGGCGTATTCGTCGCGGTAGTTGAATTCGAGTCGGAGGCGTCTTTTCTTGGCGAGTAGTCTGACGTCGACGGCGTATCGTTCTGAGCCGTCCGGCGCGGAGGGGATGCGCCATAAAGTCCACGGGGCGCGTTCCCCGTCGGCCCATACGGCGTTGACGCCGCGATATACGGGGCCGTTTGAGACGTATGTCCAGTCGTCGACGATCCCGTATTCGGGATTGAAGAAGTCAGGATTTGACAGGGCTTCGTCGCGTCGCGGATCTGGGAGATATTCGTCGTCGCTTGTCGTTTCGTCAAGGGGGCGAGCGAACTTATCGCGTCTTTTGCCCGCAGGAATCGTTAAGAGGATCCGAATAGAGCTTCTACCGCGATTCTCGAGATAGAAGGTCGCGCAGTAGTTGACGGATCCGTCGACTTGATAGTAGGAGTCGACGTTTTGGAACCAGCATAGCGAGTTGCTGGAAAGCGACTCGCTCCCTTTTGATTCGGAGTTATTGAGGATAAAGAGTTCGAGAGAGGGTATAGCGGAATTAGAGGCGTAGAGAGCGGGTCTCGGAGCGTTCTTTGAGTCGGAATCGTCCCCTTGTCTAAGAGCGCGTTCGGTGAGATCCGCGTCGGCTTCATTAGAAAAGACGACGGTCGGATCGTATCGAAAGGCTTTTATCAAAGTCGCGGCGGTCTCTTGAGTCTGAACTGGAGCGGTCGTTTCGACGAGAGAGTTAGCGCGGGTCTTGAAGAGGACTCTAGGCAACGCTTCAATGACGAATTCGACGGAGGGAGCGTCCGCGTCGGGGAAGAAGACGAGAGGAACGCGCCGATCGCTCTGCGTCGGGGCATAGAGGAAGAGATTGAGTTCGAAGGGGACGCTTCGCGTTGTTGTGAGTTTAATTTCGTAAGCGTCGGCGCCGACAGGAGCGCGTACGGCGGCGGCTTCTTCAGGGGAGAGGGGGGTTGCTTCATAGACGCGATCCGGCTCGTTGGCGGTTGACCAGGACCATGCGTAATCATCGTGGAAATAACCGTTGTAGGCGGCTTCGGGGTCTTCGTCGACGGCGTGTTGTAGCGCGGGCATGACGAAGAAGACGACGCGGTCGACGCGCATTCCTGCGACGGGAACGCATCGCAACTTCCACGTTTCGCGGATGGAGTCTGAGTCGACGAGAGCGCGGCAAGACGCGGCGATCGAATAATTCGAGCGAACGTTTTCGAGATTCGCGAAGAGTCCGACGGTCTGATCTCCGATCCACAGCCGCGCGGCGCCCGGATCGAGGGGCGTCGCTTCGCGTAGCTGAGATTCGCTAAAGAGGCATTTTGGCTCGACTTTTCGCGGCGTGAAAGGCTTTCCGTCGGCGGAAGTGAGACGCGCTTGGAAGGAGGAGTCGGTGCGAATCGAGAGCGCGTGGGCGCCGACTAAAACGGAAGAGAGATCGACGGGAGAAAAGCGGTCGACGGGGGCGCGTTCTTCAATAGGATTGATATAACGCGCGGAGACGACGACGCGCGTCGCGCCCGACTCGGGGGGAGTCTTAAAGGATAGGCACAAATCGCGCGCTTGATCGTTGGTGCGCGACCATGCGAGAGAGTCGTCCTGAGCGGCTTGGACGGCGTCGACGTCCCAGCCTTCGGCGACGGGAATGAGGACGCGTCTCCAATCTTGGCCTTTGAGGTCGAGGAAGAGAGTCGTCTTCGCGGAAACTTCGTTCGAGGAGAAATAGGAGTCCGTAGCGCTGTCGAACGCAGGTCGCGCGGCGGGTCGACGGACGGCGAGGTTGACGGACGCGTCGGGTTTGAAGAGCTTAAAAGCGGCGACGCCCTGCGTTTCGGCGCGCGCGCGGCTCGTGTCGCGCGTCTGAACCGCGTCGACGGGAACCGCGCGAGTCAGCGCGAGGGGCTCTTGAATTCCGACGCGCAGGATCGATTCGCGCCATTCGAGGTTCGACGCCTCCATGCGAATCGTCGGGAGTCTCTTTTCGCCGATCCACAGGGGCGCGAAGAGGGTCGCGCGCAGGGGCCCGAGCTCTGTCGACGCGTCAAAGGGAGCGCGAAGATGAACGCGCGTCGTTCCGTCGGGAGCGATCGTCGTTTCCGTCGGGCGCAGATCGACGGCGCTTCCCCACTCGAGCGAAAGGAGAGAAAGCCCCGGATCGAGAATCAAATCGACTTCCGCGAGAACGCCCTTGCTCGTCTCGAAATCAAAACGCGACGACGCTTCGACCCCTACGAGCGCTATTTTATACGACGAAGACTGCCGAAAACCGATCTTCTTGCCGACGGAATCCGCAGAGGGTCTATACAGCGTCAACTTCGTCGCCGAACCGCCGTTGAATAGGACGCGCCATCCTCGCTTGCCGTCGCTCTCCTCCTCCCCTTCTTCTTGCGGAAGGGGGAAAACGAGCGCGCCGGTCGCGCCGATTCGCATCGCGGAGTCAACGCGTAAAACCAGTTCGGCGGAGAGGACGGAGGGGAAGCTGAAATTGAAAGAAGTCGCGTCCGAAGATTCCGTTTTTCCGCGCAACGACCAGTTGAAGACGCGGTCGCGCGTTTCGGCGTTCGGCAAATAGGTCAGCCCGTCGGAGAAGGAGGCGAGGAGATCGAGAGGATCTTTCTTTTCGTCGTCGGAATAGGAGACGGCGAGGGCGAAATCGGGGAGCGGCGGCGTATTAAAGTCGGGTCCGACGTCGTTTTGCAGCGCGACGGCGTTCGTCTTGAGACGCGCGACGCCAGAAAGGGATTCCCCGTCGAAAGTCGCTTCGAGGGTTAGTTTGGAAACGACCCCTGAAAAGCTCTTTCCGCCGACGTAATCGTCCAGGAGGTTGCGGAGTCGCGTCGTCCTCTGCCATTCTTTGAAAGCGGAGGATTCGATAGGAAGATACTTCCCTTCCCCCCACGGCCAATGATCGACGGACGCTTCGGGAGCCATCCAAAAGCGGTAGCCGGGAAAAGAATCGTCGTCGGAATCGGAGGAGGTTTGGGGTTTCTTCTCGAAGGGGGCCGCAGAGATCGGCGCGGGGGTCGGCTCGGGCAAGGCGGGGGCGGAGTTAGAGCCGTCGAGTCTAGGGAACTCCTCGCCGGGGCGCGCGACGGCGGAGGATGAATTGGAATTGGAATTGGAATTCGCGTCTTGGGCGCGCATGACGTCCGCGAAGAGGCCGACGGCAAGGATCACGCAGAGAGCGCGCAGCGGCATATGAACAAGCTTCAACGGGGTCATGATATCAATTTTAGGCGAGCGAATAGCGTTAGTTATGTTTTTTCTCGGCGTCGACGACGGCGTCGATCCTTGCGGCGTTTTTCTCGGAGCGCGCGACCCAAACGTTGAGTAGCGCGGCGAGGGCCGTAACGACGATTCCCGCGACGGAAGTTTGCAGGAAAAGCAAGGCGAGCAAAGGTCGCAAGGAGGCGCAAACGACCGCGAGCAAGCATAGGACGAGGAGCGCGCCGCGCATGACGAAGGCAACGCGCGCGTTAAAATTTTGCAAATACAAGATCGCCAATCCTAAAATCAACGCGAGGGCGCTTCCTAACAGAACGAGGATCGAACGACTCGCGACATAAAGACGCGCGCGTTTGAGGGTCGGTTCGGTTCGCGCGGACTTGATCCCCGGCGCGACGGGCGCGTCGTCCGAAGGGGGCGGCGTCTGACAGAAGCGACTATAGAGGTAGACGTTCGCCTCTTGCGGGATCGGTTCGCGCTGCGCGACGTCGCACCAGTCGCAAAGCTCCTCTTGACTCATCGTGGGAAAACGACTGTAGAAGAAGGAGCCGATTCCGTCGCCGCGCTTCACGACAAATTCGGGCGTCCATTCTTTCGGATCGACGATCACGACGTCTTTACGTCCAAAGATCGTCTGCCAGTATATACGACGTATCCAGACGGAATCGACGTTGAAATCAGGGAAATCGACGACGAGTTTTCCGCGACTATCCTTCTCAGAGGGGAGCGCGTAGCATATTTCCAAGACGACGTCCCCCTTCTGGCGGTATTGTTCGAGAGGGATGCGCACGGCGCGATCATGGAAAAGGAAGCCCTTGCGGGAATCGCCCCCCATTGGGAGACGTTCGCCGTTGACGGAGACGGCGACGCGGTCGGGGGCGCAACGTTCTGGGAGCTTAACGTCGACGTAATCGCGACGAGCTTCCATCTTCAAGACGACGCGGTCGAGTCGGCTATTCTTGGAAAACCACGACTGAATCCACGCGCGGTCGACGGCGACAAGAGCTTGTCCGCGCGTGTCGAGTGCTGCGCTAAATCGCGCGTTATATTCCGCGGCGAGGGACGTGCAGCGAATCGACTCCGTCTTCCCGTCGTCGGAATAGCGGCGCGGCTCGACCTCCCAGAGCGTCTGGAACGGGTCGTCCCCTCCTTCCGAATCAGCCGACTTGGCGACGCGTCCCGTCCCGGCGTAGGCGAGGCCCAAACCGACGGGCGCGGCGATAGTAAGGACGTTGGAAACGAAAGGCATGTCGTTTTCGTCTTTGAGAGGCTGGAAGAGTTCGACGCGCACTTGATTCGTCAACCCTTCGCGCATATCGATCGGATCGAGATCATATTGCAGAAGGACGACGCATTCGCCGATCTTCGGGGCGTCGAGTTTAACGCGACACGTCTCAAAATCGAGGGGTTTAGGAGTCTGTCCGTCGTCGGCGCTCGCGCTCCCCGCGCCGTTGGCGATCGGATTGGGGACGTCGAGGATTAAATTTTGAGGTCTTCCGTCGACGAAACATTTGACGCCGCGGTCGCGAATCGCGTCGAAGAGACGCGCGCTCCCTTGGAACGCGAAGGATTCGATCGGCTCGTTTTCGACGCGGTATTCGAGAGTTTCGTTGACGTGGAAGGCGCCCTTTTCGTCGAGCGTCGCGTCTGTTCTCGCCTCCACCCAAATTTCCTGACTTAGGCGACGAATCGTCCCGACGAACGTCGGATCGGGATCTCCAGGACCCGAGAGCGCCGTCTGATAATATGTCGGGGTCTTCCGCGCGTCGGCGGGTATCTCCAGCTTGAGCGAGAATGCGCGCGCCGTTTTGCGCGAGAGTCCTGTAATAGCGACGGAACCGGGCGTAAACTCCGCGTCCGCGTCTGGCAAGACGACGACGGAACCGGGCTCGACTCGCGCCGCGATCGGGAAAGGCAACGCGATCTGGCACCGCGCCGACGCGTCGTCGATCTTCTCCACGTCGTGCGTGAGCTCGACTTCAAGGAGAATCTCGCCGTCCGCGGGATTCGCCAACGGGAAGACGGCCTCTCCGCGATCGTTCGACGGGATCACGCCTTCCTGATTCAATACGTTTTGCGAATCGAGAACCTTCGCCAATCGCCAGCCGTTGCGTCGCAACTTGAGTTCGCGCAACTTCGATCCGTAGACGGAAAACTGAAATCGGGCGCGAAGTCGGAGTTCGTCGTTTCCGACGCGCATGAGGTATTCGGGACGCGCGTCGACGACGGTCTCGCGCTCGAACGCCTCGGCGAGGAGCAAGTAGGGCTGCGAGAAAAAGGAGTAGATTTCGGAACCGTCGGGTACGCTCGAATCGAGGACGGAGGAAGCGCCGTAAATCGGGGTGACGTCAAAGTCGCAGTCTTGCGCGCGCGTCACCTTGAGTTGTCCAAATTGTTTCTGAGCGCCGACGACGCTAAAGCCCGCGAGGGCGCGAACCGGACGCCGCGCGTTGACTCCCTGTTCAGCCTCCGGCGCGACGGCGGTCGCCTTGAGACGCAGCGTCGCGACGGAGACGCGCTGAGCGAGACGAATCTCAACGACCTTACCCTGAAGGCGCCCCTGCGCTTCGGCGGCGGGAATTTCACGCGCGCTGAGCGTTTCATACGATACCCCGTTTGAGCCGGTCGCAGATACGCTCTCGGGGGTTAGCGTCGCGTCGGGGGGAAGTTCGACCAGAAAAAGGTCGGAATCGCCGCCAAAGACGCGCACGGGAAGCGTCGCGTCAAAGTTGACGCCGCGCGCGTCGAGCTCCGCGACGATCGACGCGTCTTCGACCTGAAAAACCGCCTTCGTCTCCTCGCGATTACTCGTCGCGCGACGACGATCCGGACGCCAAGAGAACTCTACGCGTTCCCCCGCGCGTCCGAGACCGCGAAGCTTAAGTTCCGACGACGACTCGCTCATCGTCGTCGGCGCGTCCGCCGCGGCGCCCTTCACCGCGCTAATCGTTACGTCCGACGTCGGAATTTCAAGGGTCAACTGAGAATGAAGCGACGGAGGAAAACTCGCCGCGAAACTCCACTGCGCATCCTCGTCGGAGTCGGAATACCCGACGCGCTCCACGGGAAAACATAATTCTAATTCGAGTTCGTAAAAATTCGGGCGAATTCTTCCGCGGGGCCGAGACTCGCGCGTCGCGGCGTCTTTCGAGGGATCGTCGTCTACGGACTCGCTGTCGGACGCTACGTCGGTCGATTCCTCCGCCGCCGGATCGTTCTCTTCCTCGTGCGCGGGAACTGTATCGAAGAGCGCGACGTATTCCCCCGTCTCACGGTCGATATCCAAGACGCAGGCGCCCGGACCGCGATAATGGAATCCGGCGTTTTTCGCGTCCCCCGACTCCTCTTCCTCCGGGGTCGGGAGATAAACGCCTTCGCGCAGGCCGAGCGGGGCGCGCACGACGCCGTCGGCGACGCTGATCGTCATCGCAATATAGAGGCGCGCGACGCCTCCTTCGACGCCGCCCGTCGCGTCGAGAGACTGAATCGCCCACGGGGACGCGGCTTCCGTCTCCTTGTTGGAGTCGACGATGCGCATGACCTCTTCAATCGTCCAGTTTGGCAACGGCGCGCGCCACGAGCCGTTTTCGTCGACGAGCCAGAAGGTCGGTTTTTCATCGGAACGCAAAGCGGAAGACGACGTTTGCGCGTACGAGAAAGAGCCGCTCGCTAGAAGGAATAGGAAAATCGCGGCGCCAACGCATAACGCGCGCGTCGATCGAAGGACGTTGTCCGTCAGAGAGAGTCTGCTGCGCCTTGTCACGATATTCCTCGTTAATTCTGATAATAATTACGGCACGCGCTCTTTTTCCTTTCTTTTACCAAGAACGCATTTTCAATATTTTACCAAGATTATCTAAATTTAGCAAGCAAAAAAGAAAGGACGCGTCATTTTTCGGGAAGAGAATTCGGCCAAAAACGGAGTCATGCCAGAAAAGAGAGATTTAACGCTTTTAACGTTTAGTATAGACATAAAAAAAGCGAACGCAGACGCAAGGACTACGTTCGCCTTTGAGCTGGCGAAATCAAATTTTCGAGCTGTAGAAACTCGAAATACTCAACGACCGCCTTTGAAGAAGTTTTTAAGGAGATTCGCGGCGGCGTCGCTAGAGTTAGGAACGGCGTTCCTAGGCTTCTCCTGCTTCGGCTCTTCCGTCTTCGCCTCTTGAGGTGTGTATGGAAGGTCAAGATCGTCTAGAGCGGTCTGAATAGTGGCGGTTTCTTCGGAAACGTCGTCATCGTCGCCGAGGAGCCAGTCGGCGAGATCTTCTTCGGCGTCGCCAGAAGAGGGCTTCGCGGGAGCCGCTGGCTTAGGCGCGGGAGCCGCCGGTTGAGGCGCGGGAGCAGCCGGTTGAGGCGCAGGGGCCGCCGGTTGAGGCGCGGGGGCCGCCGGTTGAGGCGCGGGGGCCGCCGGTTGAGGCGCGGGAGCCGTTGGTTGAGGCGCAGGGGCCGCCGGTTGAGGCGCGGGAGCCGCCGGTTGAGGCGCGGGGGCCGCCGGTTGAGGCGCGGGGGCCGCAGGTTGAGGCGCGGGAGCCGCAGATTGAGGCGCGAGAGCCGTTGGTTGAGGCGCGGGATGATGCGCGACGTGACGCGCGGAATTCTGAGCGACGATGCGCGCGACGACGTCGGCGACGTTTTCGCGCGGCGTCTCCGGCGCGGGAGCGGGCTGGACAGGTTGCGGTTTCGGCGCGTCGGAAGTCAGAACCACCAGGAACTCGAGGGGGCCGATGGCGAGTCTGTCGCCGTTTTTAAGTTCTTGTTCGACGCCGATTCTCTCGCCGTTGACGTAGACGCCGTTTTTACTTCCCAAATCGCGCACGGCAACGTACGAGGGCTCGGACAGAATCGCGCAATGATAACGACTTATGAGCTCGCTTTTGGGCTTAAGCTGGCAATCTTCAGCGCGTCCGATCATGAACTGCGGAATCGTGATCGGGATCGTCAATCCAGAACGCGAACCGCTAATAACCTTGAGTTCTAGTTTCATGTTAATCCTATCTAACAGGCCTGAGGTTATTCGATCAGGCTCTCTACTCTTATGGAATGGAACGTATTACAATCAAAGGGGATAATAAATGAATAAATGAATAATAGCTCTTTCCTCCTTCGAGAAGAGTGAGCGCTGGTGGCCGGGAAATTTGAGAAGCCGCGCCATGCGTCTTGCGCCCTAAAAAACGCGCAAATAATTCAAAAGTTCCGCAAAATTTTTCAAAAAGATGAAAATACTCAAAAATTTGAGCCAACGCGCTCGCTTGCACCAATTGTATTTAAAAAAGAGTCGGTAAACAACGTTTATTTTGTGAAAAGACAAAATTTTTTGACAAAAAAAATAAAAAGGGTCTTGCCATAAATTTTTTTAAAAAAATCGCCAAATTTTAAGAAAAAACGTTTGCAAAAGGGCCCTGGTTCTGATACAACGTTAAACAATCGTGAAACGGGACAAAAATTGTCGTTTTGCGAGGCTTCCTTTGGGATGAAATACGGCGCGACGCGCCTCTTATAAATAAAACGATTAGGAGCAGGAAATGGCACGAAAAGTCACGATTTTCACCGGTCAGTTTGGCGATCTCAAGTCCGACGAACTCTTCCAGAAGATGAGCGAATGCGGTTTCGACGGTCTCGAACTCGCGTGCGGCACGGATCACTTCGACGTTCGCAAATGTCTGAATGAAGAAGGTTACTGCGAAGCGAAAAAAGCGCAGCTTGAAAAGTACGGGCTCGGTTGCTGGGCGATCTCGAACCACTGCGTCGGTCAGGGCGTTTTGGACGAAACGGACGAACGCACGTTGGCGGTCATTCCGGAATATCTTCGCAGCTCCGACCTTTCGAAGGTTTGGGAGAACTGCGCGGAAGAGATGAAACTGACGGCTCGCGCCGCGGCGAAATTCGGCGTCAAGGTCGTCAACGGCTTCACCGGCTCCTCGATCTGGAAGTACTTCTATAGCTGGCCGCCGGTTCCGCAAGAATGGATCGACAACGGCTACAAACTCTTAAAGGAACGTTGGACGCCGATCCTCGACGTCTTCCAGGAAGTCGGCGTTAAATTCGCGCTCGAAGTCCACCCGACGGAAATCGCGTTCGACCTTCATTCCGCGCAGCTCGCACTCGAAGCGCTCGATTATCATCCGGCGTTCGGCTTCAACTTCGACCCGTCTCACTTCATTTGGCAGATGGTCGACCCGGTGAAGTTCATCCGCAAGTTCCCGGATCGCATCTTCCACGTCCACATGAAGGACGCGGCGCTTCAGCTCGACGGCGAAAACGGTATTCTCGGCTCGCACCTCCCCTTCGGCGATTATCGTCGCGGTTGGGAATTCCGCTCCGTCGGACGCGGCGACGTCAACTTCGAAGAAATCATCCGCGCGCTCAACGACATTAAGTACAACGGTCCTCTCTCCGTCGAATGGGAAGATCAGCGCATGGATCGCTGGGCGGGCGCCCGCGAGTCGTGCCAGTACGTCCGCAAGGTCGACTTCGAACCGAGCGACGTCGTCTTCGACGCCCAGTTCGCGAAATAATTCGCGCCGAAAATAACCTTTTTCCTTAACGACGAGCCGCGTTCGCACAACGAACGCGGTTTTTTTCTTTTTGTACGCTCTTTCTCATGCAACCGCTAAAGTTTACACAGCTTTTCGTCCGATAATCTATAGTGAAGAAGGTTGGGGCACGGAAGCCCCATTATGATTGGCTCTTTCTCTTAACACACGCAACGCAAGGAAGCGATATGACTAAAGAATGGTGTTTGCAAGCTCGAAAAATATGTCCTAAAAAACGCCCCGTCACGATTATCACCGGTCAATTCGGAGACGTCCCTGCGGAAGAACTCTTCAACCGCATGAGCTCTTTCGGCTACGACGGTCTCGAACTCGCGTGCGGTACGGATCACTTCAACGTCCGCATGTGGCGCGACAACGTCGACGTCGAAATCATAGTCGACGGAGAGAAGAAGCAAGTTCCTTATCGGGACTTCAAGACCGCGCAACTCAAGAAATACGGCCTCGGCGTCTGGGCGCTCTCCAACCACTGCGTCGGACAGTGCGTTCTCGACAAGATCGACGCGCGTCACTATGACGTCACGCCTAGTTATCTGCACGACGACGATCCCGAAAAGTTCTGGCAAAACTGCGCTCAAGAAATGATCGACACGGCGCAGGCCGCGAAGGATCTCGGCGCCAATATCGTCACCGGGTTCACCGGCTCTTCCATCTGGAATCTCGTCTACTGCTGGCCTCCCGTTCCCGGTGAGATGATCGAAGACGGTTACAAGCTCCTCAAAGAACGCTGGACGCCGATTCTCGACGCGTACCAAGAGCTCGGAGTCAAATTCGCGCTCGAAGTTCATCCGACGGAAATCGCGTTCGACCTCATCTCTGCAGAACGCGCCCTCGAAGCGCTCGATAATCACCCCGCGTTCGGCTTCAACTTTGACCCGTCGCACCTCCTCTGGCAATTTGTCGACCCGGTGAAGTTCATCCGCAAGTTCCCGGATCGCATCTTCCACGCGCACATGAAGGACGCGGCGCTGCAACTCGACGGCGAGAACGGTATTCTTGGCTCGCACCTTCCTCTTGGCAACTCGCGTTTCGGATGGATGTTCCGCTCCTTAGGGCACGGGGACGTCAACTTCGAAGCGATCGTTCGCGCGTTGAACGACATTTGCTACGACGGCCCTCTCTCCGTCGAATGGGAAGATCAAGGTATGGATCGTTGGTACGGCGCTAAGGAAGCGTGCGAATTCGTCAAGAAAACGTTCTTCCCGCCTAGCGACGTCGTCTTCGACGACGCCTTTGGCGACAAAGACTAATCCTTGCCGGGGAACGTTTACAGAAAGCGTCCCTTTTAACCAGACCGCGTTCATTCTCGGACGCGGTTTTTGCTAACGAAATTTGGCGCCATGGACGGCGCGGCATAACAAGAAGGAACAAGGAGGTTAAAGCTCCATGCCTATTGTAACGTTCGAAAATCGTCACATCACGATTATCACCGGTCAATTCGGGGACGTCCCCGCCGAAGAACTCTTCTCCAAAATGCACGATTTCGGTTACGAGGGGCTCGAACTCGCGTGCGGCACGGATCACTTCAACGTCCGCATGTGGCGCGACAACGTCGAAGTCGACGTCAATGGAACAAAGATTCCGTATCGCGATTTCAAGACCGCGCAACTCAAGAAATACGGACTCGGCGTCTGGGCGCTCTCCAATCACTGCGTCGGCCAGTGCGTTCTCGACAATATCGACGCGCGTCACTATACGATCACCCCGAGTTATTTGCACGACCAGGATACCGAGAAGTTCTGGAAGAACTGCGCTCAAGAGATGATCGACACGGCGAAGGCCGCGAAGGAACTCGGCGCAGATATCGTCACCGGTTTCACCGGCTCTTCCATCTGGAATCTCGTCTACTGCTGGCCCCCCGTCAAACCTGAAATG
>SFIW01000044.1 GCA_004556055.1 Planctomycetaceae bacterium | reverse complement strand
AGAGTATCTTCTAGAACGACTTGAATGCTATGATCATCCGGAATCAATTGACGTCTACACGAAACTCAATGATAAAGAAATATCTGTAGAGCATATTATGCCACAAAAGCTTAATGAAGCTTGGCGAAATGAGCTTGGTCCTGATGCCAACGATATATGGAACAATTGGATCCATCGGATAGCAAACTTAACATTTTCTGCTTACAATAACAGTATGAGTAACAGTCCCTTTAGGATCAAAAAAGACAAAGGGTACTCAGAGAGCGGTTTTCATTTAAATAAATACATTGCGAGTTGTAGCAAATGGACATTAAAAGAACTTGAAGCTAGAAATAAAATTCTTACAGAAAAAGCTCTACAAATTTGGAGTAGACCTAAGAATTCATATACCCCGCCAACCAAATCATATCAGGAATGCACATTAAAAGACGCACCCTTTTATGACATGAAAGGTCTCCATCCGGTACGATTCAAATATGAAGGAACGGAATACTCTGTTAATAACTGGAAAAAACTTCAAAGTGAAAGCCGAGTCCGAAGCGCTGCGCGGAAAGCTCCAGGCACAGGAAAAGAACCAGAAGAAATAGCCCCTGGCATATACTTTAATATCTGTAATTGTCCTTCAGCAAAGGATAAAATAACCTTCCTTCACCGTCTCTTCGAATATTATTCAATCGATAAAGATAAGCTTATTTTCTCTCTTTCTGAGAGAAAACCTCGTCAAAAGAGCAAAAAGCTGTTTTAAACCCAAATAATCGTTCAATTTATACTAAGTTCTTATAGTCGCTGACCATAAAATAAAAGAACTGGCAGACGAAGCCAAACGAAAAGGGCTCCCAATTGGGAGCCCTTTGTTATTTGGTCATTTCGCGAATTTTTCGATCTTTGGTTCGGGGACGGTTTCGAGGAGTTTGAGGATGATTTTATCGGAGTTCATCCCTTCCGCTTGCGCTTGGAAGTTTGCGCCGACGCGTTTTCTCAAGACGGGAACGGCGGCGGCTTTGATATCGTCGACGGAGACGGCGAATCTTCCGTCCATCGCGGCGAAGGCCTTGCCCGCGTTGATGAGGAATTGGCCCGCGCGCGGTCCGGCGCCAAAGTCGACAAGCTCGCGAACAAAGTCGGGCGCGGAGTCGTCGTCGGGACGCGTCGCTCGCACAAGACGCGTCGCGTATTGGATCGCGTACTGACTCGCCGCAACGCTCTGCACAAGACGCTGCATCCCTAATAGAATTCTGGCGTTAAGAAGCTTTTTCGGAACCGCGATTTCCCCGCGCGTTGTCGCGGTTAGAATCCGTTCTTCTTCCTCAAGGGTCGGATAGTCGATCTTAACGTTGAGCATGAAACGGTCAAGCTGCGCTTCCGGCAACGGATACGTCCCCTCTTGATCGATCGGGTTTTGCGTCGCGATCACGAGGAACGGATCGGGAAGTTTGTACGTCGTTCCGCCGACGGTAATTTCACGCTCCTGCATCGCTTGAAGGAGCGCGGATTGCGTCTTCGGCGGAGTTCGGTTGATTTCGTCCGCAAGGAGAATATTCGTGAAGACGGGCCCCTCCACAAAACGAAAACTTCTCTTACCCTGCGCGTCTTCCTCAAGGATGTTTGTCCCCGTGATGTCCGAAGGGGTAAGATCCGGGGTGAACTGGATGCGACGAAAATTGACGTCGAGGATCTTCGCGATCGTCGAGACGGTAAGGGTCTTCGCGAGCCCCGGCACGCCCTCGAGAAGGCAGTGCCCGCGAGTAAAGATCGCCGCGAAGATCTGGCGAATCGCGTCTTTCTGTCCGACGACGACTTTGGCGAGTTCGATCTCCAAAGCCGCGCGAGTCTGGCCAAACTCCTGCAACAACGCGCCGAGATTCTGCCGCTGATTCTGCGCCGTAAGCTTGGCGACCCCCGCCTCGCCCTGACGCTGCTCCTCAGGTCGTTCCGTCGTCATCCACATTCTCTCCTATTCAATCACCGTTCAAGAAACTCGCGAATCGAAGCAAGCGTCTCTTTCGGAGAATCCTCCAGAAGATAATGCCCCGCGTCTTCGATCTTCTTAACGTACGCGTCTGGATAATACTTCAGGAACTCGTCCAAAAAGACCTCCGGCGGGAAGCACCAATCCTTCACGCCCCAAATCAACGCGACCTGCTCGTCTTTAAAAACGTTCAGCCGTTCCCCCGTGCCCTTCAACGCTTCGTAAGATCGATGGCGCGGCGAAAGAGGAATGTCCTGCACGAATTCGCAAACGGCGATACGGTTTCTCCAGGAGTCGTACGGCGCGAGCAACCCCGCTTTGACGTCGGGAGCCAATCCCTTCGCAGTCGCCATGCGAGTCGCTGCGCGCGGGAAGACGTTGAGACCTTGAAGCATGACGCGTTTGAGCACGGGGATATGGCAGAGTCGAATACGCTTAGGAACGCGATCGCTTAGATACGCGGCGGTGTTCATAAGGATGATTTTCGAGAAGCGCTCGGGAATCTGCGTCGCCCCGCACATCGCGACCGCGCCCCCCCAGTCGTGCGCGATAAGAGCGATATTCTTCAAATCGAGCTTTTCGATCAGTTCGATCAGATCTTGACCGCGCCGCCCCAAAGAGTACGGATACTTTTTAAGACTCGGTTTTTCAGAAAGCCCGCACCCGATATGATCGACGACAACGACGCGATACTGATCGCGAAACTCGTTAATCACGGAACGGAAGAAGAAAGACCAGGTCGGATTGCCATGAGAACACAAAAGGGTCGGCTTATTCCCGTCTTTTGGGCCCTCGTCGAGATAGTGCATACGAAATCCGCCAATCGTTTCGAAATGCGATTCGTAAGGATAGAGCGCGCGCCAATTTGCGTCGTTGCGCGGATATTGAGAATCCTCAGCTTTCGTCATCGTTCTTCCCTCCGGGTTACAAGAAGAGCCATTATTTCAACGGGCGCAACTCGCGCAACGCCTCGATCGTCTGGAGCATGTCCGCAGGCAACGGCGCTTCGATCTCGAGAATTTTTCCCGAGGTCGGATGCTCAAAGGTTATTTTACGCGCGTGCAACGCCTGCCGCGATAGCAAAATCGTCGATTCGCGATTTTCGTCCCCCTTCGGCGAACGATCATACTGTCCCGCGAGTTCCTCTCTCGTGAGCGTCGAACGCCCCCCGTAGAGTTTGTCGCAAAGTATCGGACACCCCAAACTCAGCAAGTGGAGACGAATCTGATGCGTGCGTCCCGTTTTGGGCATACATCGCACGGTGGAAAATCCGCGAAAGCGTTCGACGACCTCGAAGAATGTTTTCGCGGGCTTCGCCTCGGGATCGTCCGGAGCGATCGCCATTTTGACGCGATACTTAGGATGGTGGCCGATCGGGAGATCGACGACCTCGCGATCGACGTTGATTCCTCCAAGGGCGATCGCGAAGTATTCTTTCTGAATCCTCTTCTCTTCGAAGAGAGCGGCGAGACGCGCGTGAGCGACGTCGTTCTTGGCGACGATAATCGCGCCGCTAGTATCACGGTCGAGTCGATGCACGATTCCCGGACGCGCGGGACCGCGATTCGAGCTCAGTTGGCCGGCGAAACGATGCGCCAGCGCGCTAACAAGGGTTCCAGACCAGTGCCCGCGCGAGGGGTGCACGACCATATTCGACGGCTTGTTGACGACGGCTAGGTCGTCGTCCTCATAGAGGACGTCAAGGGGAATATCTTCAGGAATAGGGCTCTCGCGCGGCGGCTCGACCAGTCTGAAGGAGACGACGGAACCGGGCTTAAGGCGGAAAGAGGGTTTTCCGTGCTTACCGTCGACGTCGACGCCCTCTTCGGCCTGAATTGCTTTGCGCAAGAGAACGCGGCTATACTGTGGGAACTTAGCGGCGAGAAAAAGATCAAGGCGCCATCCGGCCTCGGCGTCGGAAACGACGCGTTTCGCGACCTCGCCCACCTGTTCCGTAGGCATGCTCCATTCGCTTTGCGACTCGTACGATTCGAGTTCGTCAAGGGATTCGATTTCCTGCTCGGAATCGTCGTTCAACGGTTCTTCGGCAAAATCAGGCGTCATCTTCGACGTCTCCTCCAATGGTAAAAATGCAACGTGGCGCCGCGGGTCGCGCGACGTCGATCAAAGGGCGAGCTTCTTCTTCCAGGAATCGATCTGGAAACGAACTTGGTCGGGCGCGGTGGAACCGTACGACTTCATCGCGTTGACGGCGTTGACGGCGCCGAGATAGTCGTAGACGGATTCGTCGACCAGATCGCACGCGTCGCGGAGTTCTTCCAACGGGAACTCCGCGAGAGCGCGTCCCGTTTCGATTCCCTTGCGAACGAGTCTTCCGACGACCCCGTGCGCGGTGCGCTGAGGAACGCCGCGACGAATAAGGTATTCCATAAAGCTCGTCGCGTCAAGGTATCCCTTGTCGAGACGCGCGGCGATCGATTCGCGCTTGAGTTTCATTCCGGCGACGATCGGCGCGGCGAGCGCGAGGGAGATCGAAATCGTGTCGAAAGAATCGAAGATCGGCTCTTTATCTTCCTGAAGATCGCGGTCGTACGCAAGAGGAATTCCCTTCGTCAAGACGAGGAGAGACTGCAAGTTGCCGACAACACGCGCGGATTTGCCGCGAATCAGTTCTAAAACGTCAGGATTGACCTTCTGCGGCATGATCGACGAACCGGTGCAATACGCTTGAGGAAGCTGAAGGAAGTCGAACTCGACGGTCGATTGCCAAATCCAGTCTTCCGCCCAAGCGCTCAAATGAATGGCGATCTGCGCCATATCGTAAGCGAACTCTGTCGCGAAGTCGCGATCGCTCGAGACGTCGACGCTGTTGGCGGCGATGCGTTCGAATCCTAGATATTGGGCGGTCTTCTCGCGATCGATCGGCAGGCTGGTGCCCGCGCACGCCGCGGCGCCGAGGCTCAGCGTGTTGACGCGTTTACGACAATCGGCGAGTCTTTCGCGGTCGCGTTCAAATTTTTCGACGAACGCCAGCCAGATATGAGGGGCGAGAACCGGCTGAGCGCGCTGGGTATGGGTATATGCGGGAACGACGACGTCGAAATCGGCGTCGCATCGCGCGACAAAGGCGCGTTGCACGCCCTGAAGAAGCGCGTCGAGCTTGTCGATCGCGTCGCGAATCCAGAGGCGGAAGTCGGTAGAAACCTGATCGTTTCGACTTCGCGCGGTGTGGAGTTTGCGTCCGACGTCGCCGAGTTTGTCGGTGAGCGCCTTTTCAACGTGCATGTGAATATCTTCGAGGGCGCTTGAGAAGACCATCTCGCCGCGCGCGATCGTCCCTTTGATGTTGAGGAGCTCGTCGCGAATCGCTTCGAATTCTTCTTTCGTGAGAATACCGACGTCGCTAAGCATATGCGCGTGCGCAATCGAGCCTTCGATATCCTGCTCGTACATTCTGCTGTCGAAACTAATGCTTTCGCTAAATCGTTCAAAAAGCGCGTCGGTCGCTTCCGTAAAGACGCCGCCCCACGCCTTGGCGGGTTTAGAATTCTGTTCAGCCATAATTATGATAACACTCCTAAAAAATATCAATCAGATCGTCGCGACTCGTCGCGGCGTCATTTTTCTAGGGGAACGACTTTGAAGGTCTCGGGGAGTCGGGCCAAGCATGCGCCCCAAGAGAGGCCGACGCCGAATCCCACAAGTAGAAGGCGACTTCCCGGCTTCACGAGACCGGACGCGACCGCGTCGATAAGCGCGATTGGAATCGTGCTCGACACCGTGTTGGCGCGCGTCGCCATGTTGTTAAAGAACTTCTCTTCGTCGAGAGAGCAAAGGCCTCGCAGACGATCGAGCATGAATTTGTTCGCCTGATGAAGGATGTAAGCGTCGATATCGGCGTTCTTTTCCCTCGCGAGTTTCTGAAATCGTTCGATCATCGGCGGAACGACGTTTATCGAAAAGGAAAAGACGCCTGGGCCGTTCATGTAGAGCTGATTCTGGGAGCGGTAATTTCCGCGTACGTCCATTTTCACCTCCATCGTCTCAGAAGTCGTCGGCGTTCGACTTCCACCCGCCTTAATGATCAGCATGTTGGCGCCCTCGCCGTCCGTTCCGAACTCGAATGGGCCGACGCCGGGATCGTTCCCCAAAGCGTCGTTCTGTTCGGCTTGGGCAACTTCGACGAGAGTCGCGGCGGCTCCGTCGCCGAAGATCGGACGCGACACGCTGTCGAGTTCGTTGACATACTTACAATATGTTTCGGCGGTGACAAAGAGAACCTTTTTCGCCACGCCTGATTCGATCAAGCCTTTGCAGACGCTCAAACCGTAGACGTAACCGCTACATCCTAAGTTGATATCAAAGGCGCCGCAGGTCTTCGGGAGTCCGAGTCGAGCTTGAAGGAGACACGCGGACGAAGGAAGGAGGTAATCGGGGGACTGGGTGCACAGGAGGACGAAATCAATCTCGTCAGGGTTCGCCAAACCGGCGTCGAAGAGTCGGCGGCACGCGGCGCAAGCGAGATCGACGGCGGTTTCGCCTTCGGCGGATATTGGACGTTCCACAATGCCGAGCTTAGCTTCAAGCTTCTTTTCCGTCCATTTTGGAAAAGCCTTGACCAATTCGGCGTTATCAAGACGTTCTTTTGGCAGATATGCGGCGATAGCCGCGATTTGCGCTATTTTCACAATGCCTCGCAGAGCGTAAAAATACGCGAAACAAGAAGAGTAACCATGGCGCGCGCGTCAAAGCGTCGCGGAATAAAAAAGCAAAAAACGCGCGCCCTCCTGAGAGCGCGCGTCTTCGCACGTTACTTAAGAGCCGCAGCTCAAAGTCCGAAAAATTCTTTCAGTTCGTCAAAACCTTGAAGCTGCTGTTTGCCCGTCTTCTTCTCTTCAGAAAGGGGCTGGGCCGCCTTTTGTTTCGGGGAGACCTGAGCGGATCGAGGGGGACGATTGTTATCGCGCCGCTGACCGCCGAAACGGTCGTTGCGTTCACGACGTTCGCCGCCGCGATCGCCTCTTTCGCGACGGTCGCCCTTCTCGGCGCGGCGATCGTCGGAAGCGCCTTCGGGACGCGGACGTCGCGGACGACGTTGTTCGCGATCCCCAGACTGACGTTCATCGCGCGACTTGCGGTCGAAGGAACGTTTCTCGCGCGGTTCGCGCGCGGCGTTCGGAGCGACAAGGGAGAGCCCGACGCGTTCTCGTTCAAGGTCGACGTCGAGAACCCACGCCTTCACCGTGTCGCCGACGGAGAGAATGTCGCGAGCGTCGCGGACATGCGAAACGCTCAAACGGCTCACGTGCGCCATGCCCGAGGTAATAGCGCCAAAATCGATGAACGCGCCGTAATCAACGACGTGAGAGACGCGCCCCGTCAATTCCATACCAGGCTTGAGATCTTCGAGCTTAACGAGGTTCTTCTTAAAGATTGGATAAGGTTGCGAATCGCGGACGTCGCGACCGGGAGTCGCTAATTCGGCGACGACGTCGGCGACGAGGAGCGGTCCGGCGGCGGAGAATTCCGCGGCGAGTTGAGCGTAGTCGGCGTCTTTCGTCGCTTCTGCGAACGCGGCGCGTTTCTGAGCGCAGCGAAGATCTTCGACGGTAAAACCATACTTTTCAAGAATCGCCGTCGCCAAAGGATAGCTTTCAGGATGGATCCACGTCGCGTCAAGGGGATTGTCGCCGCCGACGACGCGCATGAAGCCCGCGCATTGACGATAGGTGGAATCAGAGACGCCGTCGACTTCCTTAAACTCTTCGCGAGAACGGAACGGGCCCTTCGAACGACGATATTCGATAATATTTTTGACGGAAAGGGGCGTGAGTCCGACGACGTAGCCGAGCGTTTCGGCGGAGGCGGCGTTGACGTCGACGCCGACGCAGTTGACGCATCGCGAAACGACGCGACCGAGGACGTCGCGAAGCGTCTTCACGCGCAATTTGCGACAGAAGGGTTCGTCGCAAAGGAACTCGGGAGAAACCTTAACGTATTCTTCCAGAGGATTGATCAAACGGCGTCCCAAAGAGACGGCGGCGCGTTCGGGAGTTTCGAGGTTCGGCAACTCTTTCTGGGCGATTTCGCTTGAGGCGTAGGAATCGAGTCCGACGTCGTTGACGTCGATGTAGAGGACGTCGTCGTTCGCAAAATGTTCGGCGATGAGATTCGCGAAGAAGGAGTCGACGTTCTTAGGACGACCGGAGCCGGAACGCAAGGCGAAAACGCTCAATTTAAAACGCTTCACGAGGTCGACGATCTTCTCGACGGAAGCGGCGCATCGATCGTCTTGACCGCGGAGCGTGATCGTGTCGACGGCGAGAAGGTTGCCGAATTCGTCGAGCGCGGCGATCTTGCAGGCGTTGCGGTAGGCGCAGTCGACAGCGAGAACGCGGCGACGCGGCAAAGGACGTTGCATCAATTTATTGGCGAGCGCGGAGCAAACGTTTTCGAGAGCTTGTTCGAGGGCTCCGTCGACAAGATCGCGACGAGTTTCGAGTTCAAGGGCGGGAAGGAGATAGGAATCGACGGAGTCGCGGGACGCAGCGGCGAGATATTCCTCGTAAGGACGCCCTTGGAGCTTGAGTTCGTTCTGCGCGATTTCGTAAAGCTTCGCTTTGTCGACGTCGAGAGAAACGGCGAGGACGCGCGCGCTTTCGCCGCGATTGAGCGTCTGAATCTGATCGCGCGTGAGGCGGCGAAGATCAAAAGACGCGTCGTAGTAGGCGGAATAGATTTTATCCTGTTGCTGAGCGCGAGCTTCTTCGTTCGTCTTTTTCTTAGCGGTCTTTTCGTCGTCGACAACGGGAACGGCTTGCGCGTTTTCCTCGGCGAGAACGGCTTCGGGAGCCGCTTCATTACTCTCGGTTGAGGGGGCTTTTTCTTCAGTCTGTTCGGCGCGTTTGGAAATGACGCGAGCGGAACGGAGAATGAAACCGCGAGCATTTTGGCGCAGATCGAAGTTTTCGGAATACGCTTCGGCGATAATCGCGGCGGCGCCTTTAAGCGCGTCGTCAGCGGTCGGGACGTTCTTCGCGGGGTCGACGTAAGGAGCGGCAAGTTCTTCGAGGGAGACGCTGTCGTCAGCGGCGTTCATGATCGCCTGGGCGAGGGGTTCTAAGCCCTTGGCGCGCGCTTCCTGAGGAACGGCGGCGGTCTTCGCTTTGAAGGGGATGTAGAGGTCGTCGAGACGGTGCGGGGAACGCGTCTCGATAATCATATTTTCGAGCTCGGGCGTGAGTTTCCCTTGAGCTTCGAAAGTTTTGAGGTACGAATATTTACGGTCGCAGAATTTTCTCTGCACGTCGTAAGCGGCGGCCAACTTGAGGAGCTCGGCGTCTTTGAGCTGCGTCTGATCCTTTCTGTAACGTAGGATGAAAGGGACGGAAAGTCCTTCGTAAAGAAGATTTGCGGCAGCTTCGACTTTCTCAACAGGCAAGTCGAGGGTACGCGACAGAGAACGTGGATTGACCTTAATCGCTTCAATCATGTTAAACGCATCCGGTGAACAAGCAGATGAAATATAGCGTCATGCTCTCGCGACGCGTTATAGCGGCAAGGGCGCGACCTTAAATAATAAAAAAGCCGACGATCGTCGGACCTTCGCGCCAAAACATAAAGGCGCGATTATTAAAAATCGTAAATAATAAAGCGTATCTTGTCAAGAGAAAGGGCGTTTTTTTCAAAAAAATCCCTATTTTTAGCAGGGGGAGGGACGCCGATATAGTAAGAAGGAAAAGTCGTGGGGCCGTATGCGTCGTCGCCCCCTATTTAATGTAATATTCGGCGCTATAATCAACGAATTAGTTAAGTTCGCGAGACGCGCCTCCCGCGAACGAGGCGCTTAGCGTCAGTTTTTATCCTGGTTTGTATCGCTACTAACGCGAAAAGGAATTCACAATGTCGGAACGCATGTACAATTTTTCCGCCGGTCCAGCCGTTTTGCCGGTCTCTGTTTTGAAAAAAGCTCAGGAAGAGCTCCTCTGTCTCCCAGGTTGCGGCGCGTCTATTCTTGAAATCAGCCATCGATCCAAGCAGTTTGGCGAAATTCTGGCGCAGACCAAACAGAACGTTCGCGACCTTCTCGGCGTTCCGGAGAACTACAAGATTCTCTTCCTTCAAGGGGGCGCCCTTACTCAATTCGCCCTGATTCCTATGAACATTATTCGCAACCGCGACGTCTCCGCCGACTATATCGTCACCGGCAACTGGAGCAAGAAATCCGCGTCGGAAGCGAAGACGCAGGGCAAGATCAACGTCATCTTCGATAATAAAGAAGAAGGTTACGTCCGCAAGCCGAAAGACGAAGAGCTCCACACCACTCCTGGCGCCGCTTACTGCTACTACTGCGCCAACGAAACGATCGAAGGAATTCAGTTCCCACGCGAGCCGAAAGTCGATCTTCCCCTCGTCTGCGACGCCTCGAGCGAAATCTTCTCCCGTCCCGTCGATATCGAGAAGTACGGTATTCTCTACGCTTGCGCTCAGAAGAACGCCGGCCCTGCGGGCGTCACCCTCTTAATCATGCGCGACGATTTCGTCGAGATGAGCGGCGACGATCTTCCCTCGATGCTCTCCTACAAGAAGCTCGCCGAGAAGGATTCGATGCTCAACACGCCTCCGACCTTCGGCATTTATATCATGAAGCTCGTCACCGATTGGCTCAAGGAAGAAGGCGGTCTGCAAAAGATGTATGAACGCAACCTCGAAAAGGCGAAGCTCCTCTACGACGTCATCGACGCTTCGAACGGTTTCTATCACGTCCACGGGCAGAAGGAATATCGTTCGTTCATGAACGTTTCGTTCCGTCTTCCCACGGAAGAGCTTGACAAGAAGTTCCAAGCGGACGCGAAGGAATACAACCTGACGAGCCTTGGCGGTCACCGCAGCGTCGGCGGCGAACGCGCTTCGATCTATAACGCGATGCCGCGCGAAGGCGTCGTCGCTCTCCGCGACTTCATGATCGACTTCATGAAGAAGAACGCGTGATAAGACCGACGTCTACGATCTGAAATAAACCGAGCTCCTTTCTCTCTTTGGAGGAAGGGGCTTTTTTATTGGACTCGCGTTTCTTTAGAACAGGAAGAGAGACGAGAGATAAAAGTATGGAATGAGTCGCGGAGCAGACGCCGACTCGAGTTTAGCGATAAGAGTGAGTCGCGCGTCGTTTGAAGACAAGGGCCGCGTCGAAACGAAGAAAAGGCGAATAACAGAAACGGCAAGAATCGCGCATAAAAAAAAGAGAGACGTCCATCCAACAAGGAGGGACGCTCTCTAAATATTTGCCAAATCCGCCGGGTTAGCTAGCGGATCTTTCTAGCAGAGTCAATTCAACTCAGTTGGCGCAAGCGGGAGCGCAAGGAGCGACAGGCGCGCAAGCGGCCGGCGCGCAAGGAGCGCAAGGAGCGCACGCGGGACGGCAGAGCTTGAAGTTGAATTTGAAGCAGGGCTTAACGCAAACGGGCTTGCAAACGACGGGCTTGCAGACAACGGGCTTGCAGACGATCTTGCAGGGCTTGAAGTTGAACTTGAAGCACTTCTTGACGCAGCAGGGCTTGCAGGGGCAGCAAACGGGAGCGGCTTCGCAAGCGGGAGCGCAAGGAGCGACCGGCTCGCAAGCGGCGGGAGCGGCTTCTTCAGCGGGAGCGCAAGGAGCGACAGGTTCGCAAGCGGCGGGAGCGGCTTCGCAAACGGGAGCGTTGCAAGAGAACTTAACGGTAATCGGGCAAAGAGCCTTAAGATTCTTGAAGGGCGTGAAGGGCTTGCAGGGGCAGCAAACCGGAGCGGCTTCGCAAGCGGGAGCGCAAGGAGCGACCGGCTCGCAAGGAGCGACTTCAGCGGTAGCTTCAGCGGCGGGAGCGGCTTCGACGGCGACAGCGGCTTCAGGAGCCGGAGCGGCTTCTTGAGCGGCTTCTTGAGCGAAAGTGAAAGAGGCGGAAAGGACGAGCGCCAACGCCGCTAACGAGCTCAGAAATTTTTTCATTTGGAAATACTCCTAAAAATTAGTTGCGGGGCGCCTACATGGGGTCTACTTAACCTTCATGCGTCGCCTAAACACTTACGACAGGAAAAAAGCTCTTTTTCCTATCCGTTGGTTAAGTATAACTACCCATCTTCGATTGTCAACAAAAATTTCATTTTATTTTACTTATTTTCCTAAATTTCTCTAAAGTATTGTAGAGAAGCTATATTACTAGGCTTTTCTTAGATTAAGAATTAATAATTATTCCAATTGTAACGATTACAACAATTGTTAAAAATACAGCATGACGCCTCAAAATACTCCTTTTTCACCGCCAAATCTCCGTCAGAGACTCAACAGAAAAGGGACGCAACCTTGCGTCCCTAATACGCTTATCGCCTAGCGCTATCACTTCTTCTCGATCGCGATTTCTGCAAAATAAGCGGCTTCCCACGACCATCCGTTCGGCTCGTTCACGATTTCGAGCGTCGTCTCTTTACCCGCAAACTCGTCGAGAGGAATCTCAAAACGCGCCCAACCCGACGCGTCGACGCTCGTCGCGTCTACCGTAGCGTTCAAAAGTTCGCGTCCGTTCCCCTTCGCTTTTAGGACGTAATCGCCGCTCTGATCTCCGCTTTGATGATGCGACGCGACAATAACGAGCGTATCCCCTTTCTCGGGAGTTAAGGTCTTGGAGAGAACCGCGCCGACTTCGCGGCTCTCGGGGTGCGTCATAAAGACGTTTTCGCGTCCGCGATAGGATTCGCGAAATCCCGGATCCATGTCGGGCCCCATATGCGACGCGCGGAAGCCGGAGAAGAAACGATCCAGCATCTCTTCGTCCGAGTACATGCGGAACTTGATTTGCGCGAGCTCATCTTCGTTAAAGAGCGCGGCGTCTCCCGTTTCGGGCGCGTCGACAGGATTGGCGCACGACGTCGCTTTGCTCGGGACGACGGGCGTCTCGGGAATATAGAAGTACTTTTCGCCATTCTCTTCGACGACGGAGCCGCCGTCGCGAAGGAGCGCTTGGACGGCGATTTTCTCGCACGCGTCGATTAGCGCGGGGAAATTGTACGCGGTGTGGCTGAAAACGCCCGATTCGTCGAGCTTTTCGGAGAAGCGCGGCGGAAGCGCTTTGAAGCCGAGGGTCGTGAAGAGAATCCCAGCCGCGTTCGACGGATTGCAGTCGGAATCTTGTCCGCAGCGCGTCGATACGACGATCGTCTTATCAAGATCCCCTTCTCCGTAGAGGAGCCCGACGAGGATATACGCGCCGTTAATCTTCGCGTCGATATTGAACGCGGAGTCCTTGCCGGAGCAGGACCACTGGCGATACTCGGGGTTATGCTGATACTTTTCGTTGATCTTATTCCAGCACGCTTCCCAATCGTTCGGTAACTCTTCTTTCCACTGGAGGACGTCGCGAACCATCTGCGCGTATTGCGATTCCGCAGGGATCGCTTCGAGCGCCTTTCGAATGATCTTCTCGACGTCCGTTTCAAAGAACGCTTCGCTATACATTGCGCCGACGAATTGACCCGCGTATAGACCGTCGCCATAGTTCATCAATCGTCCAAAGGTCTCGCCCATTCTCACGGCGTTATTCGGAAGACCGGGAGAGACAAGGCCCGAGAAGTCCGCTTCGATTTGATAATCGATATCGTCGGCGCACTTATTGAAGGCGGGATGGCTCGAGTTCGGGGGCGCGATTCCCCTGCGCAGATTCTTGCGTCCCTCGTTATTCGCGTGCCAGAGCATATACTCGCTATTCGCGAAATCGATCCCCGCTTGACGTATCGAAACGTCGAGCCCGTAATCTTCGAGGGTCTTCAAGAAGGTCATTTCAACGTATAAGTCGTCCTGTCCAAACGCGTCGTTAATCATCTCCGGACGCCACGTCGGCATATCCCCCTCGGGAATCGTTTTATCTGCCCATCGAAATTCTGTCGGCGCGCCCCAACAGACGCCGGCGATCTGACCGATCCACCCGGCTTTCATCTTATCGCGATATTCGGCGACGGAAATCTTTCGGAACGCTTTGCCGTCAATCGTTATATCTTCGGCGCGAGAGGTCGTTCCAATCAAACACGCGCTCAACAACGAGGCGGCGCCAAGAGCTAGGGAGACAAAATTCTTCTTCATTACAAACTTCCTTCAATTGTCTTGTGACGTCACGAGAAAAGCGAGGGTCGTTCCCCTCCGCGTTCACATTGTATTAGAAACGAGAGAAAAAAGCAAACATAAAAGAAAAAGCGCGTCGAAAGAACTCGACGCGCTCTATGAACTATATTCTTTAATAGCGAGAAGATCGATCACTTGATGATCGTCTGGTCGCGGCTCGGGCCGACGGAGACGATCGCGACGGGCTTGCCGACGACTTCGGAGAGGCGATCGAGGTACTTCTTCGCGTTTTCGGGGAGATCCTCGTACTTGCGCACGCCGGTGATATCTTCGGACCAACCGGGGAGCGTTTCATAGATCGGCTTAACGCGCGCGAGATCGTCGACGTCGCTGGGGAAGTATTCGACGCGCTTTCCGTCGAGCTCGTAGGCGACGCAGATGTTGATCGTATCAAAACCGCTAAGAACGTCGAGAAGCATGACGGAGAGTTCGGTCGCGCCCCCCAAACGGCTCGTGTAGCGAACGGCGACGGCGTCGAACCACCCGCAACGACGCGGACGCTTCGTAACGGTGCCGTATTCGTTTCCGCGATCGCGAATCTTCTGACCGATTTCGTCGTGCAATTCCGTCGGGAAGGGGCCGCCGCCAACGCGCGTCGTATACGCCTTGACGATACCGACGATTCTCTTGAAGAAGGTCGCGCGGATACCGGAACCGGCGCAGACGCCAATCCCGGAGCTGTTGCTGCTCGTGACGTAAGGGAAGGTGCCGTAATCGACGTCGAGGAGAGAGCCTTGAGCGCCTTCGAGAAGGATTTTCTTATCGGCGTCGACCGCGTCGAGAATATAATTGACGGCGTCGCCGACGAAGGGACGCAGACGTTCCGCATAACCCAAGTAATCTTTGACGATCTGTTCGGCGTCGAGAGGCTTGACGGTCGCGCGAACTTCTTCGTTGCGCGCCAAACCGGGTAGAGACTGATTCTTGAGGGCGCAAATGGCGCGAACCTTATCGGCGAAATCGGCGCGATAGAGGTCGCCAATTCTCAGCGCGGTGGATCGTCCGACTTTATCGCGATAGCAAGGACCGATGCCGCGCATCGTCGTGCCGATCGCTTCGGAGCGCACGCCGGTATCGTTCATCAAGCGGTCTTCTTCGCGATGCCATGGGAAGATGACGTGAGCGCGTTCGCTGATAAGGAGATTCTTCTCAATTTCGACGCCCGACTGGCGAAGCGTGTCGATTTCCTGCAAGATAGCGGCGGGATCGATCACGACGCCGCTTGCGATGACGGACTTCACGTCGCTGCGAAAAACGCCGCTCGGAATGAGCGAAAGCTTGTACTTCTTGCCGTCGAAAACAACGGTATGACCTGCGTTAGAACCGCCCTGATAGCGCACGACAACGTCGTTTTGCGCCGTCAGAAGATCGACGATCTTACCCTTCGCTTCGTCTCCCCATTGCAAACCAATTACGCAAGTAGCGGCCATGTCAACACCTTTCGTAAATGCAACCGACTATTCGCTCGGATCCAAACGCTTAAATGACTAGTAGTAACGCGCGTCCAGACCTCCCAGCACACGAAAATGTTATTTTATCCCCATTGGATAAAAAGAAAAGCCCCCCTGCAAGAGGTCAGTTCGGCGTGTCAAGGTACGGATCCTGCCCCATTCCGCGTTGCATCTTTTTGCGTTCTTTCTCGTAATACAGCATCGTTTTACGGTTCCGATAGCTCTTTTTCTCGACTTTTCTCTGAGCGCGATAGAAAAGCTTCGCCTTTTCAGGATGCTCCGAATCGGGGTCGTCTTTGTACATCTCCTTGAGTTTTTTCGCCTTTTTCGGCCCGAACGCTTTTTCGAGAATTTCGTCCTCTAAAGAAAGATATTGCCGATAGCTCCCCGGATCCCCCTGGCGCCCGCAGCGTCCTATCAACTGACGGTCGATACGCGCGGACTCGTGAAGTTCCGTACACACGACGTTCAACCCGCCGAGGGCGAGGACGTCTTTCGGCAACTTGATATCCGTTCCGCGCCCCGCCATATTCGTCGACACGGTGATCTTCCCGAGACGCCCCGCGTCGGCGACGATCTCCGCTTCTTCCGCGATGCGGTTCGCGTTGAGAACGCTGTGCTCGAACTTACGCTCCGTAAGGAGTTTCGAGAGAATTTCCGACTTGTCGATCGTTCGCGTTCCTATAAGAGTAGGCCTTCCGAGCGCGTGGATTTCGGCAATTTCTTCCACGATCGCGTTCCATTTCGCGCGTTCCGTCGCAAAGACGCGCGTCGGCAACTGCACGCGCTGAGGCGGGCGGTTTGTCGGCACGGGAACGACGTGACACTTATAAATCTTCGAAAGCTCGCGTCGCGAAGCCGCCGCAGTTCCCGTCATCCCCGCAAGGTGTTCGAAACGCAGAAAGAAGTCCTGCACCGTTACGCGCGCCGCTTGACCCGTCGCGACCGTGATCTCGACGCCTTCCTTCGCCTCCACCGCCTGGTGAATCCCTTCGCGCCATTTGCGGCCTTCGCCAAGACGCCCCGTAAATTCGTCGACGATGACGATTTCCCCGTCGCGCACGACGTATTGTTGATCCAGATGAAATTCGCGGTCGACTTTAATCGCGCGTTTGACGTATTCGTAAATATGATACAGTCCGGTGCGTTCCATCGCGTCTGGCTTTGGAAGTCGCCGCGCCTTGAGTCGTCCTTCGCGCGTCAGTTCGACTTCCTTCTTGTCGTGGTCGTAGGTGTAGTCTTCGTCTTCGATAAACTCGTAGATCGAGTCGGCGGCCCATTTGTACGCCTCGACCTCCTGTTTTTGCTCTTCCGTCGGGAGGGCGCTAATAATAAGAGGGGTGCTCGCTTCGTCGATGAGGATGGAGTCCGCTTCGTCGACGAGGCAAAAGTACGGATCGGTTCGCTGAGTCGGCTGTTCGTTCTTCTCCTGCTGTTCGCGAAGCATCGCGCCCAGAAGGTCGGTCTGACCTTCGCGAATACGGCGCAGGAGGAGGCGGTCGCGAAGGAAGTCGAAGCCGAACTCTTTCGCGGTGCCGTACGTGACGTCGCAGTTATACGCCGCGCGGCGCTGATCCGTCGGCTGCTGCGACTGGATGACGCCGACCTTCATCCCCAATGCCTGGTATATCGGGCCCATTAGTTCGGCGTCGCGCGCGGCGAGATAGTCGTTGACGGTCGCTAGGAGCGCGCCTTTTCCCGCGAGCGCGCGAAGATACATCGGCGCGGTCGCCGTGAGCGTTTTACCTTCGCCCGTCTGCATCTCGACGATCGAACGGTTGAAGATCGCGATTCCGCCGAGGATCTGCACGTCGAAGTGCCGCATTCCGAGGGTGCGCGACCCCGCTTCGCGCACAAGCGCGTACGCTTCTGGGAGGAGTTTGGCGAGAGGCTCGCCGCTGCGCGCGCGGTAACGAAGCGAAAGACTGTACTTGCGAAGCTCTCCGTCGGAAAGCTTCTGAAACTTCGGTTCAAGAGCGTTTACGCGATCTAGTTCGTACGACCAGTTTGCCAGTCGTCCCGCCGTCGTAAAGGGTAAAAGTCGATCGCACGCTCTTTTCATCCCAGATGGTATCGCGCCCAAAATTCAGCCTCCTCGCGCTAAAAACACTCTGCGCGGCACATTCCGCGCCAATAAGTCAAACGATTATAGAAAAAATAAGAAAAGGCGTCAACGCGGCTCCCGCTCCGCGAGCGCGGCTCTTCCGTCATTCAAGACGCGCAACCCCATGAATAGTTCTCGCGATTCCTTCAAAGCCGTTCTTTTCCATCACGCAAGTCTTTTTTTACCGACAAACGTGACAAAATCGCCTGCGCCCCAGAATAAATATACCAAATATTTTCGTTACGGTATTGAAATAAAGAAGAAAACTGACAACAATAAGTCTTAAATAACTCAAGCGTGACGTCTAGTTTTTATACCACCCTATTTTTTTTAATCATTTTGTTTCCTCCTAGGGAGAGTCGCCAATGAAACGTTTTGTCTCTTTATCACTCTTTAGACGACGCGGCTTTACGCTCGTCGAGCTCCTTGTCGTTATCGCGATTATCGGTATTTTGATCGGGCTTCTTTTGCCTGCGGTTCAGGCGGCGCGCGAAGCGGCGCGGCGTATGCAGTGCACCAACAACCTCAAACAGATCGGCTTGGGCGTTCACAACTTTGAATCCGCCACAGGGACGTTGCCTCCGTTGGATATTTCGATGGGGCACGCGGGGATCATTCCCCTTCTCTTCCCCTACCTTGAACAAGCGTCGTTGTATGAGACGATCAAGAACTGGCGCGGCGCCGCAGACTCCACTTGCGGCTTCGGTCAAGACCTCTGCCGTTCTGGAAGCGGCGACGGCGACCTCTTCTGGCGTCATACCGACATGACGACGGAATTGCGCGACGCCTTCCGTTCCGTCCCCTTCCTTCTCTGCCCGACGCGCCGCGCGGCTCCCGCGGGCACCACGACCGCCGACCTCAACACGAACACGACGATTAGCGGTTGCCAATCGATCGTCTCTTACGGTCCCTTCTCCGATTACGCGCCCGCGATCTTTACGAAGTACAAGAGCCCTGACTGCACAGACTTCCAATGGGTGGCGAAGAACGATTACGCGAGACACGGCTCGAACTTCAGCCCCTTCATCCGCGCGGAGCTCATGAAATCCGGCGACCCGCGCACCTGGAAGTCGACGACGCCGATCTCCCGCTGGGTCGACGGCACGAGCAACCAGATCGTCTTCGGCGAAAAGCATATCCCGATCGGGATCCTCGGCGGCGACTCCGTCGCGTATCGTCACGATCAGAACTATCTCGCCTCTACGGACTCTAACGCGCGCGACTGGGCGATCGGACGCGCCGTCTGCGAGCAGTATCCTCTCGCGTCTCCGCACGACACGTCGAATCCGCAGCGTTACTTCGGCAGTTGGCATTCTGGAGTCGTCAACTTCCTGATGGGAGACGGCGCGGTTCGCGCTATCTCCATCACTGCGCCCGGCAAGACGATCGGTTCCATGGTTCACGTCAGCGACGGCGCCACCGAATCCGCTCTCTGATGTTACAATTGATAGGCAGATAGGCGCCGATTCTCAATCGGCGCTATTCCCCCTTCCTACAAAGAGAGAAAGAAATGAACAAGATACAATTAGCTTTAACGCTCCTTCTTGCCGTCCTTTGCGTCGGATGCTCCGGCAAAGTCAAGCTCGGCGGCACGGTCTCCTTCACCGACGGAACTCCCGTCGAAACCGGCATGGTCTATTTCGTCTCTAAAGACGGCTCTTTCAGCGCGCGCGGCGAAATCCAGAACGGCGAATTCCAGGTCTCTTCCGTCGGTAAGAACGACGGCCTTCCCAAGGGCGAATATAACGTCTACTTCTCCGGAATTGAAACGGTCGTCAAAGAACAGCAAGAGCTCGAAAACGGCGACTTCATCGAAGCGGAAACGCGCCCCGCAATCGACGCCAAATACATGAGCGCCTCAACCTCCGGAATCACGCAGAACGTCGACGGCTCCACTAAGAAGGTTGAATTCCAGCTCGAACGCCTCGAATAGTCGAAAGCTTTTTGATCGATATAAAAATGAAACGCGTCGTCAGGCGCGTTTCTTTTTTGTAAAAACTTTTATTACAAAATTTACGTTGATTTTTCTTATCCATTAAAAGCATCATACACGCGTCGTTTATATTGTTTTTAGAGACGCGAACCTTCTGCTTCTTTCACATTAGTTTCAACGTCGATTCCTTATTCATAGTTGAATTCAAAATTGTTTCCACTACACTTATGAATAGATATTGCGGAGTATGTTGACCTCCGCGCCGAGCGCTTTTAAGTAAAGGAAATAACAATGAAACTCCCACCTTGTTCCAAGAGCGGTTTCACGCTCGTAGAACTTCTTGTCGTTATCGCGATCATTGGTATTTTGATCGGTCTTCTCCTTCCCGCAGTCCAAGCGGCGCGCGAAGCGGCAAGACGTATGCAGTGTACGAACAAT